>NZ_VHON01000055.1:0-38012 GCF_008690365.1 Acetobacter sp. DmW_136 | reverse complement strand
GCCGCCCGATGGGCGGCCTAAGCATTTGTTTTCAAACGGAATTTTTGGTTGCGGGGATAGGATTTGAACCTATGACCTTCAGGTTATGAGTTAGGGATTTAAGCCTACGCCCCTCCCCGCCCCAGCCGACAGAACTACGCCTTACCACGCCGAACCCTTTATTTTCCTTGAAAAAACGTCCCATCAGGCTACGCAATTGTCTTACCGGCTACGCCCGGTTTCGCATTCATCTGTTTCCTATGTGTTTCCTGCGATGAGGGCAAGCATGGCCAAGCTCAGCAAGAAAACCGTCACCTCTGCCGACCCGACAGAGAAGGATTATTTCCTCTGGGATGACAGCATTCCGGCCTTCGCAGTCCGGGTGTGGCCATCCGGCCGAAAGGTGTACGTCATTCATTATCGCGCCGGCGGCCGCATGCGCCGCTACACGATCGGACAACATGGGAGCCCATGGACGGCCGATCTAGCGCGTGAAGAAGCCATCAAGGTTCTTGCACGGGTTCATAGCGGCGAGAATCCCTCGGATGCTCGTGTAGAAGAACGCAAGGCGATGACCGTCAGGGAATTTAGTAATCGTTTCCTGGACGAATATGTGGATGTCCACCTCAAACCAACGACCCAGAGCGAGTATAAGAGAGCTGTGGATCTGTTCATCGTTCCGAAATTTGGGACATGGCGGATGGCAGACATATCGCGTGCAGACGTCTCCGAATTGCACGGGGATCTACGACATATTCCTTATCAGGCCAATCGCACGCTCGGCGTACTGTCCAAAATGTTCAGCCTGGCAGACCTCTGGGGTATTCGGACTGACGGTCTCAACCCGTGCCGCGGCGTTCAGCGCTATAAGGAGGAGAAGCGCGAGCGTTATCTAACCCAAGAAGAATATGCGCGCCTCGGCGCCACACTCAATGAAGCAGAGGATATGCCAGAGGCCGTCTGGGCGATCCGTCTGCTTATCCTGACAGGTTGCCGACTACGGGAAATCCAGACTCTGCAATGGAGCCACGTCTTCTTCGACCAATCCGAATTGAGGCTGCCTGACAGTAAAACCGGGGCCAAAATCGTCCAGATCGGACAAGCGGCCATGAACGTAATCAAATCCATCCCCCGGTTGGAGGACAATCCTTATGTCATTACCGGACGGAAAAAAGGTGGCTATTTGACTGACCTGGAAAAACCCTGGCGCCGCATTCGCAAAGCCGCGAGTCTGGACGACGTCAGGATTCATGATCTGCGCCATTCCTTCGCTTCTGACGCACTGGAAATGGGAGCTGACCTGACGATGATCGGTCGTATGCTGGGACACAGCGATATCAAGACGACAGCTCGTTACGCTCACTTAAAGCGGGAGAACGTGAGGCTCTCAACCAACCTTGTGTCCGAGAAGATATCTGCAGCACTTTTGGGACAATAAAATGTCATTAATGCAGAAACTTCCCTTTGATTTCGAATGTTCAAAAACAATATATAGCATTATTATGCACCTGAATATTAATACAAAACCTAAAGAAAAAGAGATTTTTATTTTTGAAATTTCACAAAATACTTAAAAGAAAATCCCATATCTTTTGATGAAATATTTTCATCACGTCATTGAACGGTATTGGGGAAGGGAAATGAAGAAATAAGCGTTATCTTCCAATGCACAGACCATGCGTAAACGCGCGCCCACACAGATCGGGAGAATGACAATGTCGAGAATTATCGTCATCGGCGGCACGGGCCATATCGGAACATATCTTGTGCCAACGCTTGTCGATCAGGGGCACGACGTGGTCAGTGTCAGCCGGGGACTGGCCAGAAGCTATATCCATAACACGGCCTGGGATCGCGTCGAGCAAGTCGCGGTGGATCGTCAGGCGGAAGAAAGAGCTGGCACGTTCATTGAGCGCATCGTCGGATTGAAACCGGAAATCGTCATCGACCTTATTTCGTTCAATCTGGCCAGCACCCGGCCTCTGGTCGAAGCGCTACGTGGTAAGATCGAACATTTCCTGCATTGCAGCACGCTCTGGGTTTACGGGCATACCGCCGCAGTACCAGCGGACGAGGACGAGCCTCTTAATCCCTTCGGTGAATACGGTATCGACAAGGCCGAAATTGAAAAATGGCTTATGCACGAGGCGCGTACCACTGGCTTCCCCGCGACAATCTTTCGCCCCGGTCAGATCGTTGGCGAAGGATGGACCCCGATTACGCCTCTCGCGAACGACAAAGTAGCCGTTTTCTCTAAAATGGCTCGTGGTGAAAAAATCGTCCTTCCCAATCTCGGACTGGAGACGGTGAACCATGTTCATGCGGCCGACATTTCGCAACTGATCCAGCGTGTAATTACAAATCGCAGCGTTGCGATTGGCGAGACGTTCAACGCAGTTTCAGATACGGCGCTGAACCTGAGAGGCTACGCGGAGACGATCTTTACGTGGTTTGGTTTCGAACCGAAGATTGCTTATGCTCCCTATGAGGAATGGATGAAGCTGCAGCCCACGCCAGAAGAAGCCCATCACTCTTGGGAGCATTTTGCGCGGAGTTCGTGCCTGTCTATCGAAAAAGCCCGTCGAAAACTCGGTTATGAGCCTGCCTACAGCAGCATAGCTGGTATCAAGGAATCAATTGCGTGGCTTATAGAGAACGGCAAGGTTGAGAAGCCCAAGGCTTGGAAGTGATCGTCCCCCCAAATTTATGCCTTGATTACCCTCGTGATCAATACCGCAGCGTTTGAAGAAAAGAAGATTGCGGCACGTGCCGGCAAGAAAGTCTGAAATCCGAAACATGTCCGTAGCACGCTCCCAACTCACCGATTTTACCTACTTTCTAGCCGTCGCCAGACATCGCAACTTTCGATTGGCCGGTCTGGAAATGGGGGTGAGCCCCTCGGCAATCAGTCATGCGCTAAAGGGGCTGGAAGCAAAGCTCGGTGTGCGTCTCGTTAACAGAACGAACCGCAGCGTGACTTTGACCGCCGCAGGTGAAGAGTTTCGTGATTCAATTGAAGTGCCGCTGAAAGATATCGATCAGGCCGTGGAACGACTGAATAAACATCGTGACTCCCCACAAGGACGTATCCGAATTAACGCGCAGGTGGATGCCGCCCACACGATTTTACCTCCTGTTCTGGCACTTTATGCAGAGCGCTATCCCGAAATAAAAATCGAAATTGAAGCTACGGATCGTCTGGTAGATATCACCCATGAGGGGTTCGATGCTGGTATCCGTGTCAGTGGGACCGTGCCGGAAGACATGGTGGCACAGCGTATTTCAGGCGATTTGCGGTGGATTGTCGCAGGAGCTCCAGCGTATTTTGAACGGTTCGGTATTCCACAGACACCGAGCGACCTTAAAAATCACCGTTGTATCAACGGGCGATTAGGTGACGGGCGTATCTATCAATGGGAATTCGAAGGACCTGACGGCGAGTTCTCAATGTCGGTCCCGACCCAGTTTGTCCTGAATGATCGTCCCACGATGCTGGCCATGACGTTGGCTGGCTCCGGCCTTATGTACTGTGTTGAGCCCGTGTTTTCCCCCTACCTGAAAAGTGGCGAGCTTCAGATTGTACTTGAAGCATGGGCTGCCCAAGGTGAAAGGTATCAAATCTACTACTCCAGCCGAAGACAGGTTCCGCTCGGTTTGCGCCTGTTGATCGATCTTATCCGGGAAGTCCGTCCCTTAGGTTTGTAATTCACACATAAATTCAAGACATCTAACGGTAAACACGCCCATCATGTGAGGATATGCCGATCTGATCGAGACCATGCTTGCCGGGACAGCCGCACGGCATGTGCTGACCCGACGTTCACTCCAGACCGCGCTCGACAGAGCCCGGGCCGAAGCGGAGCAGATCACCGCAGGCCATCCGATATGGGACTTGGCTGCACGGCTGTTTCCCGAAACCTACAACGGGCTGCTGCGCGCGGAACTCGCTGATCTCGATCAATTGCCGGCTTGGGCCACGATCGATCTCGATCCTGACAGCGATACAGTGAGATAACAGCTATCCTGCTCACCCGTGGATCAGCCAGTGAGATGTGTCGGCTGTTGTACACCGATGTCACGCCGGACCTCCGCTGGTCTCCGACGATTTGGGTCCGGTGAAGCGGTCCGGCTAGCCATAATGAAGGGCTGGGGATCATAGCCTAGTTAGCTGATCGGATTGGTGCGGAGACCATCGCTTTCGCTCCGCCCCAAATTAGCTAGTCTTCCCACTAGGGCGGAGGGGCATTACGGTGGTTTCGTGCTTGATTCGCGGGTGAGTAGGAAGAGGAATTGATGGACGAGGACGAGACAGCAGCTCCGAAGGAGGCGACGGATGTGTTGGAAACGCCAGACGCGTTTCTGACCGGGGTAGCTGCTGCGCTCAACGCCTCCGGTGATGTCGATGCCGATTTGGCCGCGATCCTGACGGATCATCTGTTGACCGTTATGCCGCACGAAAATGTCATTGCGAATGCCAAGGCGGCGATCCTGAAGCTGGCCGCTGAGCGCGCGGCCACGGCCGAAGAAGCGGCCGATGGCTGATCCGACGCTGTTCCACTCGCTGACCCTCGAAGGCTTTCGCGCCTATCTTCAGCCTAAGACCTTCGACTTCAGCAAGAAGCCGAGCCTTGCGATTTTCGCGCCCAATGGTCTCGGCAAGTCGAGTGTCATCGACGCGCTCGAATTCCTCTTCTCCGAACATGGCACGCTCGATCGGCTCGGGCAGCGTGCGCTCAATAACCAGGCCGGCCCGTCCGCGCTGGTCCATAATGGCGCGCAGGCGGCAGGGATCGCGCCGTTGGTCAAGTTCACGACCATCACCGGCAAGGCCACCACTGCGGGAAGCCGTACGGCGCTGGGCAATCCACGCCCGATCCATGCAGCAGCCACCGCAATGAAAGCCGGGTTCGTCGTCGCGCCGATCATCCGCGGTTATACGCTGCGGACTTTCGTCGAAGAGCATAAGGCGGAGACCCGCTACAGCGACGTGGTGAGTTGGCTGCAGCTCTCGCCGCTGGTCGAGGTCCAGAAGAATCTCCGGCTGCTGCGCCGCGAGGTCAAGGTCGCTGCCGAGAGCACGACTGAGCAGGTTCGCCTCGCCGGGCAGTTACGCACCGAAACCGTCCAGGCCGTGCAGGCGTGGGACGGCGCGGCTGTGCTCGACTTCGTCAACACAAACGTCATTGCGCCACTCGATGCCGCGTTGACGATGGCGGCGCTCGATGCCGCAGACGCCGGCTATGTCGATATCGGCAAACGCGTCGCGGCCGAGGAGAAGAGCGTCGGCCTCGCCGGTCTGCGGCAGGTCCGCAACTCGGTTATCGCGCTGTGGCAAAAGATTGTGCCGGAGGGCGGCGGCGACGACAAATATTCGGGCGCCATTGCCGCCTTCGACGAAGCGCTGGCGGTACTGGCCGATGCCATGGCCACCGAAGCCGACGAGCGCGACAAAGCGGCGGACACGGTCTTCCGGTCGGTGTGGAAGGAAGCAGAGAAACTGTTTGCCGACGATGCTGCTGCTCCGGACAAATGTCCAGTCTGCGCGACGACGATCGGCGATACCGCTGCCGGAAGCGTCCCCGCGATCCGCGATCTTCTGAAGACCCACCTCGACGATCTGCAAAGCTACAACGACGCCAAGACCGCGCTGGACGACGCCGACAAAGCCACTATCAAGGCGCATAACCAGCTAATCGCGCGGCTTCCAGCGATGATCGATCATCTGTCCGAAGATGATCCCGACGGCTTCAGGGCAGCACTCATCGAGTATCAGGCCGGGGTTGCCGCATGGCCGACCGCCGCCGCCCCTGCGTCCACCGCGATCACCGCCGATCTGGAGGCGCGCCTCGCCGGTCTCGACCAGGACATCGCCGACATCAAGGACAAGCAAGGCGAACATACCTGGGTGAAGGCAAAGGCGAGCATCGACCGACTGGTGAAGCTCCAGACGGATGTAGCGCTGGCGACACGGACGACCGAGGAACTCACGGCGTTGCACGAGTCTCTCGGCACCCAGGCCACGCTCGTCTCGGCCAAGATTCGCGAGAAGATTCAGTCGCTGCTCGACACCCTCCAGGCGCCGATGAACGACATCTACAAGGAAATCCAGGGCGACAAGGCCAGGCCGATCCGGCTCGAGCTGCCCAGGGAGGACGATACCAATCAGCAGCGCATGCAGCTGGTCATCGACTTCGCCGATAATCGTCAGGGTGTTGCGCCCGGCGGCTATCTGAGCGACTCCCAGATTCACTCGGTGGCGCTGGCGCTGCGCCTCGCGGCGATCAAGAAATTCAACAGAGCCGCCCCGGTGATCGCGCTCGACGATGTCGTTACCTCCTATGACGCCGACCATCGCCGCGCGATCGGCGCGCTACTCGCCAAGATGTTCACCGACTGCCAGATCATCCTCGTCACCCATGACGAGCGGTTCTTCAATCACTTGAAGGATCAGCTCGCCGCGAAGGACTGGCAGTTCACGCGCATCATCGGGCTAGACCCGGCGAACGGCCCGCGCTTCGCCGACCATAAGGTGACAGACGAGATGATTGCCGATCGCTGGGACAAGGGCGAATCCGCTGCCAACGAGATGCGTCAGGCCGAGGAGGAATGGTTGCTCGGCATCGCTCGAGGCTTCGGCGTCAACGTCCGCATCCGTCAGCTCGAGAAGGCCTATTCGTACGAGCGATCCGAATTGGCCTCGGCGATCGGCGGCTTCCTCAGCGATATCAAATTGACGCCGGCCGACGTGCCCGGGGTCAACAACCGATTCATCACCAGCTTGGTGAAGGGCGACATCGAGAATTTCGGCAGCCACTTCCAGGACGCGCCCTATGGCGATGGCTCGATCGGCGACGAGAAGACACGCTGGGGCGAATTCAAAGCATTCCGCGGTCAATTCGAATGCGTGTGTGGCCGAACGAAGTATCAGAGGCCTTTCGGCCTTAGCAAGCCGGTCTGCGCTCACAATAAATGCGAGACACAATTCGAGTTCAAATCGCCTGTTGTGTGAGGAAAGCCGACTTATTTCTTCATCGGGGGCAAGGTGAGGGTGTGAGAACTGTGCACAGTGAAATTGAAACTACGGAACGCGATCCACGTAGCGCGCAGGGCCCCTGGAGCGATCTCGCGCTTCACACGATCGGTTGGCGCGCCTTTCAGGACCTTTGCTCGCAAGTCTGCGAAGTGGTCCTAGGGCGCCCCGTCGAAATATTCCGGGAAGCGCAGGACGGCGGTCAGGATGCGGTCTTTCTCATACCCTCGCCAAATGGCGAGCAGCTCATCGGCACGATCCAGTGCAAGCACACTTCGGACGCCGGCAAAGCGTTGAAGCTCAGCGACCTCTCCGCTGAAATCGGTAATGTCGAGGAACTCGTTAAAGGCGGCCAGGCAGACACATACATCTTCATGACCAACATGAGCGTGGATGCGCCGGTTGCGGCCGCCATGCGCGCCAAACTGCGCGAGTTCGGCGTTCGCAAGCCGCATATCCTGGGCCGCCAATACATCGTTCGGGTCATCAAGAGCAGCGCACGCCTGCGCGCCCTCGTCCCGCAGGTTTACGGTTTAGGGGATTTGACAGCGATCGTCGATGAACGGCTTAGCGAGCAGAGCCGCGCGCTGCTCGATAGCTGGATTCCGAAACTTCGTACCTATGTTCCAACTCAGGCGCATCGCGACGCCGTCAACGCCATCTCGGACCACGGCGTGGTGCTTCTGCTCGGTAATCCTGCGAGCGGCAAATCGGCGATCGGTGCGATCGTTTCAACGATCGCTTCGGAAAATCCCGACAACACCGTGTTGGCGCTGACCAGTCCACGTGATTTCGAGGCTGGCTGGAATCCCAACGATCCCGGGCGATTCTTTTGGATTGACGACGCTTTTGGCTCGAACGTGCTGCGCGACGATTACGTACAGGATTGGGCGTCGGCGTTTTCGAAGCTGCGCGCAGCAATCAAGCACGGCAACCGCTTCCTGCTGACATCGCGCAAGCATATTTACGAAGCAGCTCGGCGCCGACTGGGGCAGCGTAATCTAGCGCAATTCGCTGATGGCAGTGCCGTGGTCGACGTCGGTGAACTTACCTTCGAAGAGAAGGCACAAATCCTTTACAACCACATCAATTTCGGCGAGCAGAGCCAAAGCTGGCGTTCGAACGTCAAGCCGTATCTAGCCGCCGTTGCCGCCGTCGAAGAGTTCTTGCCCGGAATCGCTGAGCGGCTTGGCGACCCGAACTTTACCAAGGGACTGACGCCGCGCGAAAGTTCGCTCGTCCGCTTCATGGAGGAGCCGACCGAGCACCTTATCGACACGGTCAACGCACTGGACGAGCAACTCCGGGCCGCGCTCTATCTCATCTACGTTCATCAAGCCGGCTTCGATCCCAGCGATCATGATGCGGCGGCAGCGCAGGCGGTTTCGGACTTGACCGGTTTCACCCTAGCCAAGATCCAAGATTGCTTCGCCGAATTGAAGGGATCCTTTCTCAAGCTATCCGGCGCCAAATGGACCTTCGCGCATCCGACCATCTCGGATGCTCTGACAGAGGTTTTGCGGCAAAAACCTCATATGATGGCCGCACTGCTCCGCGGCGCACCAATTGATACGATCCTCGGCAGCTTCACTTGCGAGGGATCGCCGCTCATTCGGGATGCCTTGGTGATTCCATCCACGCTGGACGAAGCGCTGGTAGCGCGTCTCAGCCACACGCCGGACGAAAACCATCGAAATTGGATGCTGTTTCACTTCCTGTCATACAGGGCGAACGACGCGGTTTTCACCAAACTAATCGGACAGTTCCCGGAGCTACTCAGGCGCTACTGCTGGCAGTCCGATCCCCTCGCCAATGACCCTCGATTTCATACCTACGGCCGCGCCCATCAATTCGGCCTACTCCCGGAAGATTTGCGACGCGAGGCCGCAAGGAGCCTCGAATCCGCAGCGCTCTCAGACCTCGATATGTCCTTTTTTGCCGAGCGGGGAATGCTCGCACTCATATCGCCACTTCGTCTCGTCGGATTAGGCTTGGCGCTGCGAACCAATCTTCTGCCCGCTCTTGAAGAGAAGATCGACGAGATCGCCGCAGATGCCGATCTGGATGAAGAGCCCGACAGCCACTTTAAGAAATTGCTCAGTGCGCTCGAGCGCATCGAGGAGATAGGCGTTGAGCTAGATGACGATGCGATTGGCTTGGTCGGCGACGCGCGGGATCAGGTGAATCGGGCGGTCGACGGACTTGAAGAACGCAAGCGGGAGCGCGACGAAGAGAACGAAGACGACACGGACTGGACCTATATCGTCACGCAGAAGAAAGAAGAACCGTCACCGCCGGAACCTGCTGCTACGAAGCGCTCGGTCTTCGATGATGTCGATAAGTGACGATCACCAGATGGGACGATCGGATACATGCGATAACATCCGCAACTTAGGCAACTCCTGCCCTGCGGCCAGAAGCAGCCCGAATGACTGCTCTTGTGAGACTACAACGTTCGTGCAGCCAGTAACGAACGTCTCAATCTGGTCGTTAATCGTCATAAACGCGAGCACCGCGAATGACAGCTTCCGATTACTCCTCACCGATAACCGATCTACTGCTTGCCCTCATTGCTGCCGTCCCGCGGCCTTCTAAGGCTTGCTGTTGCAGTGCTTGCAACAGCAAGCCTTTAGTTAAAGATGCTTCATGTCACGCAAAGGCTGAACACGCACAGTGTGAGAGCAGTTAACTGAGATTTTCTCACAAATTCTTGCAGAAGCGATATAGATTTGTAACGCTGTATTTCTATAACCCGTCCCTGCTAACCTCTGATAATGACGATAGAAACCCGGCACCTGCGATATGCGATCGCGGCCCTTGAGCAAGGGAGCATCAGAAAAGCCGCCCTGAAACTGGGCGTGCGGCAGATGACGGTTGTGCGGCACATTGAGGCGCTTGAGAACCATGTCGGCTATTCCCTGTTTACAAGGAGACGAGACGGCGTTCACCCCACTGATGATGGCACCACTTTCATGCAGGCCGCACGACGTATCCTTCAGGACATGGAGAGTCTGACTGCCCATACGCGCTCCAGCCGCCATAAGAGAGGCGAGCGCATTGCCATAGGATTTTATACCTCTGTTTCGACCGGCAATCTGCGCGCCACCCTGACTGAATTCCGCAGTCGTTACCCGGACCTCCAGTGGCGGCTGGTTGGGGGCACCCGGCGTGAACTTCTGGCGGCACTTGAACGGGGGCATATTGACATTGCCATCGTGACAGCCGGTGAATTGAACTGGCCGGAAGGCTCTCTTCCGCTGTGGCCAGAGCGATGCATTGCCGTCTTACCCGCGAAACACCCTCTTGCTGGCGAAGCGGTGCTCGAATGGATGATTCTGAAAAAGGAGCGTTTTCTGGTCAGCAGTCTGGATCCAGGTCAGGAACTGACACGGATCATTCGTGCATGTCTGGGCCGCGGCAGTCATCATCCCACCCTGATTGAGCATGATATCCCGTTGGCGTCTCTGCGGCCTTTTGTAAGTGAGGACCGAGGGATCATGATCGATTGTGAAAGCAGCACGGGCGAAACGTTGCCAGGGATCGTCTACCGCGAGCTACGCTTCGAAAACGCGCCGAGCGAGTTGCGGTTCGCGGCCTGCTGGTTGCGAAGCAACCCAAGCCGTCCCCTCGCCTCCTTCCTCTCCCTGCTCAGGGAACGTTACCCGGACCTGATCCCGCCGACTTCACCCGAGCCACCCGTGAATGACGCTGTTTCTGGAACGCCCGATCCGTCTCCATGAAACGTCCAACCATAAGCGGCACCAGTCTGGCCGCGTCAGTTACGGCATCTGCAGGCTCGCCGGCAGTGCCCGAGACCAGCTCGACATAGAGCAGCAGATCCCGATGGATTTCCGCCGGCAATTCGATCGTCAGCTTCACGGGCCGACTGTCGGGGATGGCACTGATACGGAGTTTGCTCATGGAGATGCTCCTTCCTGCTGATGCCAGGGTTTGAGGACAAGATCGCGATTGACGATCAGCGTGAACGGCAGGCCGGGCCGGTCAGTCAGCGTGGGCTGCACGTCCATGCTGCGGTCGATCAGACGGTTCCCCACCATGGAGAACCCGTTGCTGGCCCCGCTGCGGATGGCCTGAAACAGGTTGTTCTCACCCCATGATGTGCCGGCTTCCGAGCCGACGCTGAGCAGGGTCGTGACCAGAGCTGCCTTGAAAAGCTGCCCCCAGTGCTGGTCCACCATATCCTTCAGGCCGGTCTGGCCGATCGCATCCGCGCCGGGCATCCTGTCGAGCACGATGCTGTTACCATCGGGCCGGATAAGTCGCGTCCAGATGACCTGTGTGCGCTGCTGCCCGAACGAGATGCTGCTGTTGTAGCTCCCGAAAAGCGTGCTGCCCTGGGGAACCAGAAGATAGCGTCCAGTTGGACTGTCATAGACATTCTGCGTCACATGCCCAATGAGCTGGCCAGGCAGGTCGGAACTGACTTTGGTGTTCAGCGCGCCCGCAATCACTGTCCCAGCCTGTATCACGTAGGGCGAAGCCGGTGGCGTCAGACGATCGGGACTGACCGTGACACGGTCTGGTTCTCCCGCCAGAAAGGCACGGTTGGCAGCCTGGCGATCACTCGCGCCAGATTGTGCAACTTTTACGTTACCCCCGGTTGCCGGTGCGACGATGGGGAGTTCATTGTCCTGTCGCCCGCCATCACGTGTCAGCACGAACAGCTTGCTGGCGATGGCAGCTGCGACTTCCTGTTCGGCGCGATGGTCGCCCATGCCGGAGACAGGACCAGCGCGCCCTTCCTGCTGCGCTTTCAGGATCGGTTTACCCAGATCACCAGGCAAGGGCGGTCCCAGCTTCGGCACGCCGGTATAATCCTTCGGCAAGGCATCCAGCCCGTCGGCCGAGGGACGCGCATCAGACTCCTGAACGACTGACGGTGCCCCCTGACGACCGGAATTCTGGAGCGCATAACCGAGCGCCAGACCTATTCCGATCATCGCGGTGCCGGCCAGCGCCCAGATGACGTAGCGCGACAGCCGGACGACCTTTGGCCGTTCCGCCCGCAGACGGAGGTCTGGCGTAGAGGGCGGAACCGCCGGGCACCCGCTGTCCATTCCCTCTTCCCGTCCTGCATCACGGTCCGCGTCCTGCTCGCCCGTCATGAGCGCCGTCCATCGGTACGGACAATCCGCACGCGCTGTTCAGACTGTTTGTCGCCCAGCCGAAGTTCGGCGGCCGCGAAGAGCCGGTCCACGATCATCCAGTTCTGACGCACCCGGTAATTGACCAGTTCCGGTCCGCCATCAGCCCCCAGCACGAACAGTGGGGGTAGCTCGCCCTGCCCGATCCCCGATGGGAAGGCGATATAGACCTTATGCCCATCATCGAAGACCCGGCTGGGAAGCCAGGGCGGCGTGCCGCCTTTGATCGGCTGGATGGCATAACGGAAACTCAGGGCGTTCAGATCCAGCCTCACATCCACCGACGCAGCTTCATCGGCAGCACTATCCTGCCGATGCAAAGCAATCAGATCGTCTTCGGGATAGTCCCAGGAGACAGATGCCATATAGGTAGCTGGCGTTGATCTCAATTCGGCAAGGTAGGTCCGTCGGTCGGTATTGACGATCAGATTGGTCGTGAGATCCGGCCGTGTTGGCTTCACCAGAATATGGATGCGTTTGGTCGCCCCTGTCCCACTCTCGGTATCGCCGATGATCCAGCGCACCGTATCCCCAGCGGCAACCGGCCCCGTGCCGACCAACCTTTCGCCCTGCTGGAGCATGATGTCGGTGATCTCACCCGGTGAGGTGTAGACCTGATAAAGTGCGCCCGGACTGTAGGGATAAACCTGTACCGCATTGATGAACCCGGCCCGCGTAGGCTGAATGCGCGCTGCCAGATTAGCCTGCGTCACCCGCGTGGTTGGGTCGGCGACTTCGGGCGACGGATGGACCGCGCGTCGTGACGGCAGCGACTTGAGCTGGCCTGGCAAGGGAAGGATTTTCGGGACTTCCACCACCTGGACCGGCTTTGGCGGATCGGGCAGTCGGGTTGCCTGCATCGCGTCATCGTAACGGATGACGGGCGGATGATACTGCTGTGCGCATCCGGCCAGGGGCAGAACAAGCAGGGGAAGAAAACGAAGGGCACGACGGATCATTGGCCCAGCTCCTTCGACCAGTTGATGGCGGAGACGTAAATCCCCAGAGGGTTTTTTCGGAGGTGGTCGGCATCACGCGGCACGGTGAGCCTGGTCGCGACAATGGCAGTCCATCGCTCTGTGCCGACGAAAGCCCCGTCGCGATAATGCCGCTCGACCCACGCGACCCTGAAACTGGTGGGCGACGCACGGATGACCGATGAGACATCCAGTTCAACCTGCTCATGCCCGACGCGGGCAAAAGGGTCATTCAGGCGCGCATAGTCATTCAGTGCGACAGCACCCGTGGTCGTGGTGAAATCATACGCACGCAGCCAGTTCTGCCGCACCACGACGGGATCGGAGGACAGGCTGCGGATATCCTCAATGAAACGGGCCAGATACCAGGCGATCTGTGGATCGGTGGGCCTGTAGGACGCTGTTGCGGGGGCGACGATCTGCGCCTCACCCAGATGATCGACCTGCACGACCCACGGCGTGACGGTGCCGCGCGCGGACTGCCAGACCAGTCCCGCGCCAAGTCCTGCGGACAGGAACAGCGACCCAAACGCCATCAGTCGCCAGTTCCGCGCCTGGACACGGGCGGACCCGATCCGGTCATCCCAGATCTGCGCCGCTTTCTGGTAAGGTGTGACCGGCTCGGGTGTTGCCCCGTAGCGCGTGGTGGAGCGACGGAACATTGTCCTTATTCCTTTTCTGACAGATCAATGGACGCCGATCCGCCTCCGCCATCGGCGGCGCGGATGACATGGGCCGCCTCGGCGGCATGGGTGGCGGCATTACGCCGCTTCATGGTGCGCGCCCAGCGCGGCGGCTCAGCGTCGGTGCGACCGGAGCTACCCCCGCCCTCTCCACCACCATCGCCACCTCCGGACGGACCGGCACCTGCCGGGCCACCACCGGTCGGAGAACCTCCTCCTGAGGGACCACCCCCGGATGGCGTGGGTCCACCGCCTTCAGCACCGTTCGTGCCGCCTCCCATGCCGCGCGCAGCCCATTGGCCACCAGCGGAATAGCTTTCCTTGAGCGAGGAGACGGCTGACGCGGCTTTGCTTTTCACGGCATTGACTGCCGCACCACCTGCAGCACGACCAACATTCCCCGCAGCAGCCGTCATTCCGGCTGCCCCCGTCTGTCCCGCAGCGCCAACCGAATATGCGGTCGTGGCTGCACCTGCGATTGCGGCTCCTCCGCGGGCGGCGGCAGCGGTCGCACCCACAGCCGCAGCGCCACCAGAGGCGACGGCTCCAACACCAGCCACCGCCGCAGCCCCCATGGCACCAACAGTCATACCAGTGCCGACAGCGGCCCCTGCCCCAAGCTGGGGAGCGCCGGAGATCAGCCCGTTGGCGATGCTGCCGCCAAAAATGGACAGACCGACAATCGCGAGCGAGGCTAGCACCACCGAGACAGATTGCCCGATCGTGGGAACATCGCTGCCGTAGGAGATGGTGAATTGTTTAAAGAGCACGGATGCGATGGCGGAAATCACCGCCAGCACCATGATCTTCACGCCGGACGAGACGACATTGCCCAGCACCTTCTCGGCCAGAAAAGCGGTGCGGTTGAACAGCGCAAAGGGGATCAGCACGAAGCCTGCCAGCGTGGTCAGCTTGAATTCGATCAGGGCGACAAAAAGCTGAACCGCCAGAATAAAAAATGCCGCCAGCACGATCAGCCAGGACAGGCAGAGCACGAAGATCTGGATGAAATTCGTAAAGAAGGCGACCGGGCCAAGCAGATTGTGAACAGAGTCCAGAAGCGGCTGGGCTGCGTCCAAACCGGTGGAAGCCAGACGGCCAGGACGCAGGAAATCAGAAAGCGGCAGCGTTCCACCTCCGACTTTCAGACCGAGAGCCGCAAAACTGTCGAAGACGATCTTCGAGAGCGCATCGAAATCGTTGATGACCCAGGCGAAGAAGCCGATATAGAGTGTCTTCTTGACCAGACGCTGGATGATGTCTTCATTAGCCACCCACGCCCAGAACAGCCCGGCCAGAGCGATATCCAGCACGGACAGCGTTCCCGCCAGTGAGATCACGTTGCCCTTCACCAGACCGAACCCGGTATCGATCGTGGTGGTAAAGGTATTCAGAAAAGTGTCGATTACGCCTACGTCGTTGGTGGCCATGGCGATCAGTTCCCGCTGCTACCGAACATGGACACGGTGCCGGGCACATAGGCGTCATGCTGGGAGAAATGCTGGTATTGCGCCTCGCTTTCCGCTTCCGTAGCGGCCTCGCGCGCCTGCTGCAGAGCCGTAGCCCGGCCATTGGCGGCGAGTTCGGCCTGGATGTCGGAAAGCTGTCGGGATTGCAGGGCCAGAAGCTGGTTGCCCGCCTGTGCCGCCTGCAACGCGCCCGTAGAGGTCTGGCTGGAGGAGACAAGCTGGTTCATGGCACTGCTGTCGCTGGGGATATTGCCCACCACCCGAGCCTGAAGTTTCAGGGCATCTTCGAACCCGCCCACAGAATTCTGCCAGCGCGTCTGCGCCTGACTGAACAGGGCGCTGTCGGGCATGCCAGAGGACACTGACGTATATGCCTGCCGGTACTGCTGCTCGACGGACTGGACGCTGTAGGCAATGTTCTGCGCCTGCGCGAGCAAGGCCGTCGTCTGGGAAATCGTTGATTGCAGCGTCGACAATGTCGACAGAGGCATGCTCGCCAGGTTGCGGCCCTGATTGACGAGCATCTGCGCCTGGTTGGCGAGGGACGTAATCTGGTTGTCGATCTGCTGGAGCGTGCGGGCCGCGATCAGAACATTCTGGACGTGGTTCGCACCGTCATAGACCGCCCATTGGGCATAGGCGGACGGAATGATGGTGATCGAAAGTGCCCCGATGACGACATAAAGACGCATGCCGTATTTCATGGCCCCCCTCCATCGCGCAGAAGGTCGGCGGCCCATGACACACTACGCGCCTCGAACCAGGCAGGCAGAAAGCCGTCCCGCCCATGTTCCGCCAGAACCGCATCGATCAGACGATGGTCATCCTTGCCGGACGCTGCGCACAGGGCGAGTGCCACCGGACCCAGTCCCAGTTCGAACAGACGGTTTCCCCGTTGCGTCTGGCAGTAATACTCCCGCTTCGAGGCCGCGCGGGCGATAATGGCGATCTGCCGGTCATTCAGACCGAAGTCGCGATAGATGGCCATGATCTGCGGTTCTATGGCCCGCTCGTTGGGCAGGAATATCCGCGTCGGGCAGCTTTCCACCACGGCAGGGGCAATGGGCGAATTGGCGATATCCGACAGCGACTGGGTTGCGAAGATGACGCTGGCGTTTTTCTTGCGCAGGGTTTTCAGCCACTCCCGCAACTGACCGGAGAAATTCCCGTCATCCAGCACCAGCCAGCCCTCATCGATCACAAGCAGGGTCGGACGACCGTCCAGCCTCCCTTCAATGCGGTGGAACAGATAGGACAGAACGGAAGAGGCAGCGCCGGAACCAATCAGCCCCTCGGTCTCGAACACCATCACATCGGCATCACCCAGCCGCTCGGCATCCGCATCCAGCAGGCGACCATACGGACCACCCAGGCAGTATGGGGCCAACGCCTGTTTCAGGGCATTGGACTGGAGCAGCGCCACCAGACCAGAGGTTGTGCGTTCGTAGGAGGGTGATGATGCCAGGGAGTTCAGGGCCGACCAGAGATACGCTTTGACGTCTGGCGTCAGTGCGATGCCCTCGCCGACCAGGATCTGGCCCAGCCATTCGCTGACCCATTTGCGCTCGTCCGGATCATCGATCCACGCCAGTGGCTGGAGTGAAACACCGGGAAAACCGTCCACACCCGAGGCGTCGTCATCCGTCAGCCCCCCGCCAAGATCATGCCAGTCTCCGCCCATACCGAGCGCGGCCGCCCGCATGGACCCACCAAAATCGAAGGCGAAAATCTGCGCGCCCACATACCGACGGAACTGCAATGCCATGAGCGCCAGCAGCACGGACTTCCCTGCCCCCGTCGGTCCTGCGATCAGCGTATGCCCGACATCACCGACATGCAGGGAAAACCGGAACGGCGTGGCCCCAGCGGTCTTGCCGTAGAACAGCGGCGCTGCCTTGAAATGCCCATCCATCTCCGGACCAGCCCAGACGGCCGACAACGGAAGCATGTGCGCGAGATTCAACGTGGATACCGGCGGCTGTCGCACATTGGCGTAAACATGACCGGGCAGGCTCCCAAGCCAGGCCTCCACGGCATTCAGGCTTTCCGCCATGCAGGTAAAATCACGACCCTGAATGATCTTCTCGACCAGACGGAGTTTTTCAGCAGCGATGCTGGTACTGCCGTCCCACACCGTGATCGTGGCGGTGATGTACGCCTGCCCGACGTCGTCCGCTCCGAGCGATTGCAGCGCCAGATCAGCGTCAGCGGCCTTGTTGGCGGCATCGTTGTCCACGAGGACCGAAGCCTCGTTGGTCATGACCTCCCGAACAATGGCCGCAATGCTCTTGCGCTTTGCGAACCACTGCCGTCGGATCTTTGTCAGAACTTTGGTCGCATCGGTCTTGTCCAGCAGGATCGCACGGGTGGACCAGCGATAGGGCATCGCCAGCCGGTTCAGGTCATCGAGAATGCCGGGAAACGTCCGCGATGGGAAACCGGTAATGGTCAGAGTTTTCAGATAGGCATCACCGAGCTTCGGCTCCAACCCGCCTGAGAGAGGCTGGTCCACCAGCAGCGCATCCAGATGCATCGGAATTTCCGGCACGCGGACCCGCTGGTTACGCGTGGAAATGGTGGAATGGAGATAGGTGAGCGTCTCGCCGTCGTTCAGCCATGCCGCCTCGGGCATGAACCCGTCCAGCAGGGCCAGCAGCCGATCACTGCGATCCACGAAGGCATGGAGCATACCGTGCGGGTCCGGCCCGTCATGTTCTCGGCCCTCATACAGAAACCGCGCAGCCCGGTCGGAAGATTCCGCCGGTGGCAACCAGACCAGGGTCAGGAAATACCGGCTCTCGAAATGCGCGCCCTCATCCTCGAACTGCTCCCGACGTTCCATATCCACCATCTGACTGGCCGCGTCGGGAAAATCGCTCTCCGGGTAGATCGTGGCCGGGACGCGCTGCGCTTCCACGAACACGGCCCAGCCGGAACCAAGCCGGCGCAGGACGTTGTTGAGTCGTGCAGTCACACCAACCAGGTCGGCGGGTGTTGCGCTATCCAGATCGGGACCGCGTATTTTTGCCGTGCGCTGAAATGAGCCGTCCTTGTTCAGGACCATGCCCTTTTCGACCAGTGCGGCCCAAGGCAAGAAGTCGGACAGGAGGGAATTTCGATTGCGATACTCACCGAGGGACATCATGGCCGGTCTCCCTATGCCCGCAGCCAGGCGGGATAGCGGAGATGCCTCCGACCGACCTCGATGAAGAACGGATCGCGCCTGGCACCCCAGACCGCGAGTGTGTGCCCCACGATCCAGAATGCCGCGCCAATCAGCCAGAGGCGCAGACCGAGCGCGATCGCAGCCGCCAGCGTGCCATTGGCAATGGCGACAGCACGGGGTGCCCCACCCAGCAGGATCGGGTCGGTCAGCGAGCGATGCACCGGGACGTGAAAGCCCGGCACCGCATCATCGTCATATCCGGCGACCATCAGATCAGCGCTCCGCCGGAAAAGGAGAAGAACGACAGGAAGAACGAGCTGGCCGCAAAAGCTATGGACAGACCAAAGACGATCTGGATCAGGCGACGAAATCCGCCCGAGCTTTCCCCAAAGGCGAGGGTCAGGCCGGTCACGGTGATAATGATCACAGAGACGATCTTGGCGACCGGCCCCTGCACGGATTCCAGAATCTGATTGAGCGGCTCTTCCCATGGCATGCCCGCCCCTGATGCCCAGGCCGATGACCCGAAGAAGAGCGACAGCAGCATCGCTGTGCCGATCACACGACTATCGGGCAGGCTGCAAACAGACCGGGCGACGGAATGGCGGCGTAAACGCGACATCATGATGACTCTCCCTTCCCGGAGAACGCTGTTTCGGAGGATGACAGGCTGGCCGGACGAATGCGGTAAGCGCCTGTGGCGGGATCAAGACCGTCGATTTCGGCCAGTTCACTCAGACGACGGGCGGTGCCGCGCCCTGACAGCACGGCGACCACGTCAATGGTTTCAGCAATCATCGCGCGTGGCACGGTGACGACGGCTTCCTGAATCAACTGTTCCAATCGATAGAGGGCAGCCAGCACCGATCCGGCATGGAGTGTACCAATTCCGCCCGGATGGCCGGTTCCCCAGGCCTTGAGCAGATCAAGCGCCTCGGGACCACGCACCTCGCCAATCGGGATACGGTCAGGGCGCAGGCGGAGTGCCGATCGCACCAGTTCGGAGAGTGTAATGACACCATCCTTTGTACGCATGGCGATCAGATTGGGCGCCGTGCATTGCAGTTCGCGCGTATCCTCGATCAGGACCACGCGATCCTCTGTTTTTGCGACCTCGGCCAGCAGCGCATTGGTCAGCGTGGTCTTGCCGGTCGATGTGCCACCGACCACAAGGATATTCCTGCGGGCCGTAACGGCAGTGCGCAGCCAGTCCGCCTGCGCTTCTGTCATGATGTTGGCCGCGACATAATCCGCGAGCGTGAAGACCGCGACGGCCGGTTTTCGAATTGCGAAACTCGGTGCTGTCACGACTGGTGGCAGTAGTCCTTCGAACCGCTCCCCACCCGGCAGTTCGGCTGATACGCGGGGGGCACCAGCATGCACCTCGGCTCCCGCATGGTGAGCGACCAGACGCACAATGCGTTCGGCATCGGCGGCGGAGAGAATTTCCCCCGTGTCGGTCAGTCCGCCTGCCAGACGGTCAGTCCACAGCCGACCATCCGGGTTCAGCATGACCTCGATCGTGGCAGGGTCGGAGAGATGCGCGGCAATGGCAGGCCCCATCGCCGTACGCAGCATGGCGGAACTTCGCACCGTCCCGGGGGACAAAGGCTGATGAACTGTCATGAAAATCCCCGCTTTTTTGAGACCTGAGACACAGATTACAGGCGCGGGAAGTATTAAGAAGGGACCATTCCGCCAGTTTTCAACAGTGTTTCATCGGGCTGCGTAACGGGGCGCAAGGAGGCGTAAAATTATCGGCGGGAGGCAGCACTCAGACAGACCCGACGCCATGAAAAGTCGGTTCTGCCGCAATCCGAAAAGACATATATTTCTGTGTCGATTCAACTTCAGGCATGCCTTCAAATTCAGCCGTAAGCACAGACGCTGTTTCCGTTACAATGGATCTGGCTCCCCTCCGGCGGCATTGGACGGAAGAACGTCCTCATGCAGGCGGCGGCCTGTCGCCAGACGCCTGCCGAGTGCTTCGATGAAGCCTTCATAACGCTCGGCCGCCTGCGCCCGTGCAGCAGCAGCCGAGCTTTCCGGCAACGCGGGCGTCATGATCATCCAGAAACGAATGAACTGGGCCAACGTCTCGACGGTAATCCCGGTATCACGCTCCAGCCGTGACAGGCGTTTATCGACACGGTCCAAACGTCGGATCAGTGCGGCCTGCCCGGTTCCCTCTTCAGGAGAGAAAAAGACAGACAGAGCCGTCTCGACCACGAGAGAACCGGACTGACGGCGGCGGATGGCCATCTCGCTGACAGCTTTGAACAGATCGGGATCAAGATAGACCGTCATCTGCTGCTTCTTGCGGGCACGTTTCATGGTCCACCGATCTCCATGCCATCATCGCGGTCAAT
Source organism: Acetobacter sp. DmW_136 (assembly GCF_008690365.1). Classification (NCBI taxonomy): domain Bacteria; kingdom Pseudomonadati; phylum Pseudomonadota; class Alphaproteobacteria; order Acetobacterales; family Acetobacteraceae; genus Acetobacter; species Acetobacter sp. DmW_136. The sequence continues at coordinate 17,174 of NZ_VHON01000055.1, read as the reverse complement.
GGCAGCCAACCGGGCAACTTTCTGCAGATCGAGAAAGTCCCGGTCCCACCGTGTGCCGCGCTGGCTGGCCTCGGGTGGTCTGGTCTGTTCGCGCTGTTCATCCGTCTCATCACGGGGTGGAATATCACTGGGGTCGGCATCCGGAGTGCGCTTGTGCCCTGCCCCCAGAGGTGTTTCCTCTTCCTGCGTTGGCTGTGTGGGAGCTGAGCCATGTCCGGCTGTTTCCGGCAAGGGGCGCAGGGTCCAGTCATCTGGATGCGTTGGTGCTGACGTCGTTGCGTCGCCTGATTTAGGCGGAGGCAGCAATCGTTCCTTGAAGCGCGTATCGACGTAATAGCGTGCTTTCTTTGCTCGAACAGGTGGGGTGCCGGCCGCCATGACAATTTCATCGGCTGGTGGAAGCTGCATGATTTCACCGGGCGTCAGGAGCGGGCGCGCACTTTCCTGACGCGAGACCATGAGATGCCCCAGCCAGGGGGAGAGGCGATGCCCGGCATAGTTTTTCTGCGACCGGATTTCGGTGGCGGTCCCCAGCGCATCCGAAACCCGTTTGGCGGTCCGCTCATCATTGGTAGCGAAACTGACGCGCACATGGCAGTTATCGAGGATCGAGTTGTTCTGACCGTAGGCTTTCTCAATCTGATTCAGGCTCTGGGCGATCAGAAAAGCCTTGATGCCGTAGCCTCCCATGAACGCAAGGGCGCTTTCAAAGAAGTCGAGCCGTCCGAGGGCGGGAAATTCATCCAGCATCATCAGCAGGCGATGATTATGTTTATGGGCGTTCAGATCCTCGGTCAGCCTGCGCCCGATCTGGTTCAGCATCAGACGGATCAACGGTTTTGTACGACTGATATCCGAGGGTGGCACACTGAGATAAAGCGTGGTGGGACGCCGCCCTTTGACAATATCCGCAATCCGCCAGGCACAACACGAGGTAACTTTCGCGACGACCGGATCGCGATACAGACCAAGAAACGACATGGCGGTGGAGAGCACACCAGACCGTTCGTTGGGAGATTTGTTCAGCAGTTCACGGGCGGCGGATGCAACCACCGGATGCGGGCCATCCTTGCCCAGATGCTTCGTCTGCATCATCGCAGCAAGCGTGGCTTCAATCGAGCGTTTCGGATCTGACAGCAGGTTGGCGACACCATAGAGCGTCTTGTCCTGCTCGGCATACAGAACATGGAGGATGGCGCCCACCAGCAGAGAGTGTGATGTTTTCTCCCAGTGGTTCCGGCGTTCAAGCGATCCTTCAGGATCGACAAGCACGTCCGCAACATTCTGGGCGTCGCGCACTTCCCACTCCCCCTGGCGTATTTCAAGCAGCGGGTTGTAGGGATCAGAAGCCGGATTGGTCGGGTCGAACAGAATGACCCGGCTGAAGCGGGCACGAAAACCCGCCGTAATCTGCCAGTTTTCACCCTTGATATCATGGACGATGGTTGATCCGGGCCATGTCAGAAGGGTGGGAATAACGAGCCCTACCCCTTTGCCGGATCGGGTCGGCGCAAAACAGAGGACATGCTCGGGACCATTATGGCGGAGATAATCCCGCCCATACTGCCCAAGAATGACACCGTCAGGATCGAGCAGTCCGGATTGGTGCAATTCCTCACGACTGGCCCAGCGTGCGCTTCCATAAGTCGCCGCCCGTCTTACCTCACGCGCACGTCGGACAGAAAGCGCTATGGCAGACGCCAATGCCAGCACGCCTCCACTACCCGCAATCCATCCGCCCTGTTCGAAGGCATCCGGGGCATACGCGTCATAGGCGTACCACCACCAGAAGATCATGGGCGGCCAGTAAACGGGCCATCGATGCGCAAGAGTAAACCAAGGAAGGCCGAGTTGGAGCTGAAAGCCTAGCTTCCACGCCACCCATTGCGTCGCCACCCACCACGAGAAGACGATCATGAGCAAGATGACGCTCACCTGCCCCCATAAAATCCGCGACCCGGACATGGAAATTTTCTCCCCGCAAAACGCAGGAAAAAAGAAAAATCCGGCTACCAGCTATTTTCAACGCCGATTATTACCTCTGCGTAGTCGGGCGTAATAATTTCGGTAGGGAATGAATAGAATGATGTCCCTGAGTTCAAAAAAAACATCTGGCTCTCAACATCTTCTTAAGGAGAGGTAAAGGCCGGTTGCATACTGAGCCATACGTTTCTATCTTCGTAAAAAATTTAGATAACTATCAGCATGTCGGTCATACGGGTGGTTTGAAGGGTTTTCTAAAAGGTAACATTCGCTAGATACAAGTGAGTCAAGCGAATTTTTGGCAAAGCCGTCACCTTGATTACAGTTTTAATCGTCCAGGTTCGGCTGTACCAGATATCGCCTATAGCTCCGTCGATCCTTCATGAATTAAGTGATCCTACAGCGACGCTATTCATTATAGTGTCAGAATTACGGGCTTCTTTTTACTGGACTATCTGGATCCTTCCCCGGATTATCGTCACCAAATCCGGAGGTTACATGAACGAAGACGGTGCTCGTCCTGCGCGAGATATCCATCTGCTTACGACCGAGGCTGTTCTCGCCGAGCTGGTGGGGGGGCGTGAGGTATTAGTGCGTGGCATCGATCGATACTCGCTCGATAGCGCCGGTGCACGTTCGGTGCTCGACTGGTATCGGGTGAACCGCGGAAAGTGGACCGCGAACCAGAGTGCAGCAGATATCGATGCGATTATCGATGCCGTCGACGCAACTCCGCCAGTCGTTGTGCCTAGTGCTACCCCGGCGCCAACGGCTGGGAGACGCAAGCTGACTCTCAAACGGATGACCGCGCATCGCTTTGCGGGGCTGCACGTCTACGGTCGTGTAAGCGACGCGCCTGATGCTTTCATTTTCACGCCCACCGCCAGTGTTACGTTGTTCGAGGGAGCGAACGGCTCAGGCAAGACTTCAATTCTCAATGCGATTATCTGGTGTCTCACTGGCTATCTGATCCGATCTCAACGCGAGCCCGAACTGGGGACGATCGAGTTCGATTGTGAGATCACCAGGCCGAGTGGTGACATAACCGTGCATCGAATGTCGTCCGTGACGCCGATGCCGAATGCTAGTGGCGAACTGCCTGAGGACGGCAAGCCAATCCCGGCGGATACCTGGGTGGAACTGAGCTTTGTCGATGCTGAGGGGCATGAACTTCCGCCTGTGCGCCGACATCAGACCCGAAACACACGCGGCAAACTGCAGGAGGCGGAGCCCAATCTCGACGGGCTCGGGATCGATCCGATCGCTTGGCGTATTGCGACGACGATGCCTGCGCTACTACCGTTCCTATCGGTGGGGGCCGCCTCCCAACTTGGTCAAGCAGTGGCGCGGCTCACGGGGCTGGCGAATTTAGTCGATCTTGCAAAGCATGCCGGTAATGCTTCCGACCGTATCTCGACCCGTAAAATTAAGGAGATAGAGGCGGAGATCGTGCAGGTCGCTTCGCGATACGGTGAGTCAGTCGATGATCTGTCGAGGTTGCTGGCCGAGAAGGCTGACATCGCATTCGAGGGCGAGGTGCCAACCATTGATGCCGTCGATGCGCAACAGCAGCTTGCAGATATCGCGCACCATTTCACAGCTGCAAAGGCAGCAGGCCTGACAACTGCTCAGAGCGTGCTGGGCCCAGACTTCGACCCACAGATAAAGGCGGCGCGTGACGATCTTGAACGCAGCATCCGTCCGGCCACCGAGCAGTTGGCACGGGTGAAAGATCTGCCGTCGATCAGCCGACTGTCCGGCCTGTCGATCGAAGAACGACAGCTCGCAGATATTAGAAGCTGGTTCGCGCAGATCAATCGTGAGGCGGCAATCCTCGCTGAGCTTGCTGACAATCCTGAGCGTGCGAGACGGGCGCAGCTCTACGCGATGGTGTCGAGTTGGATCCATCGTCATGAGCATCCGGCCGACGGTCGTTGCCCGGTATGCACCGGCGATCTGGCTGGTGCCAGCGATCCCGTTACCGGCGAGCCAGTGGCGGACCAGATCGCAGAGGCAGAGGCCAATCGCGAACTGGTGGCGCAGACCGCGAAGCAATGGGCGGCCAAATGGCAGGGTCAACTGCTCGAACGACTTCCTGAGGTCATCGCGGCAGAGGGACGCAAGGAGCTGCCTTTGTGTCCCACCGATCTGTTGATTGCTGGTATGACCTCTGAACTTTACGTGACCGACGGATTTCGCGGCACGTTATCCGCACTCGCGCAGGACAGCGATCAGCTTGTCAAAGAGAGGGCGACTAGCCTTCCTCTGTTTAAGAATCCTGTAGAGCCCACGCTGCCGGCGAGCATCGCTGGGCATGCGGGTCAGTTGCTCGTGCTGATGAAACGCGTCAATCGTGCGCTCGCGTTCGCGAACTGGCGTAAGGCCCACGCTGGAGAACTCAACGCATTCATCCAGACAGTGAAGCGGGGCGACGAAGGTTCCCCGAATGCAGATCGCGCCATCGGCCGCAGATTGAATATTTTGCTCTCCATCGTTGAGAGCGTGGCGCCGCTCAATCAAGCTGGGATCTACGTCTCACGGTTGGAGGCGGCTCGCGCCGAGCGATCCGGAAAGATTGATCGGATTGCGCAGTGCGGGCGCGCTGTTACAGCGCTTCAGACTCTTGTTCCGCTCGGTGCGCTTGCGCAAGCTCAGGTCGATAGCCTGCGCTCGACCCTACAGACGCGGTCCGATTACTGGCGTAGCGCGATGTATCAAAATGCTACCACTTACGCGCCCGATCTTACCGGCACAGTTATGGACGCCAAGGGGGTACTCGGGCTGCAGGTTGGCCGGGACGGCGTTAACGCTCCAGCCCAGTTCATCTCAAATGCTTCAGCGCTTCGCGGCGCATTACTCGGTTTTTTTCTTGCTTTCCGAGAGTATGTTCTCAAGAAGCGCGGCGGCTTGCTGATGTTGGTACTCGACGATCCGCAGGAACTGCTTGACAATGACAACCGAGAGCGGCTTGCCCGTGGACTATCAGGACTGGCCGCATCGGCACAGTTGTTGATTACGACGCATGACCGAAAGTTTGCCCGCTGCCTGGTTGCGGAGCATCGTGAAGGTTCGCAACACCTGTCGGTCCATCCGGTGAATTCGGTACATCCGACGGTATTTGTGGCGCCGGCGCAGGAGGAAGTCGATCGCAAGCGCGCTGTGTTTCTCCAATCACCCGATAACCACGCCGCAGCACAGGACTATGTGTCCGATCTGCGCGTATTTTTGGAAGGGCGCATCGGTGATCTTTTCGATAGCATTGCTCACCCCGCATACACGGCCGCCACGAGGGCGGTCACACTCTTCCCGCTCGTCGATCGCCTGCGCGGAATGGTCGGTAGTGGTCCAAGTGAACTGTTCGGCCATCCGCTGGTGAAGCAGTTCGTGACCGACTCCGCGTTCCTGGAGGGTGCTGACGCACGTCGCGTCCTGAACCAGTCGCATCACGACAAGGCGTCGATTACCTACATGGACGTAGATCGCCTAAAGCAGATATTTGCCCAGTTGCGAACGAATGTCGAGAAGGTGCATGAGCAGTTCCGTCTTCACCGATGGCGCGAGCCCCTCGACACATCAGTAGCCGAGACGAATGTGATAGCGCTGCGCCCTCTCGCCCCTCCCATAATTGCTGTGCCGATATGTCCTGATATCGCTGCGTTCATGGGTTCAGTGCCATCTGGCGGATCGCAGGACGTGTCGGACGAAATCCTCGATGGCACATGGTTCCAAGGGAAGTCGCTTTATTACGTGCGCGGCGAAAGCCTTGGCTTCGCTATTCCGTCAGGTTCGGTCGCAATCGTTGAATGTGAGCCCTATGCCGGTCGCGACCACAATCTGGTAATCGCGCGTCATAAGAACCAGACGTTCGCACGCCGGGTTGCACGCTCTTCTAACGCGATTGGCGTTTCGCTTTCGGCTCAGATGCCCGACCCGCGGAATAGTCGCGCGACGATGACTTATGATGACAGCGCAGTGCGTCTGTATCGCATAGTCGGTGCAATATTCACCGACATGGCGCCGCCATCTGGCAAAGGCGAGGCGACACCCATCGAGACTGTGCCTGAACTCGACATGGTAGAGATCGCATACCGCGTGAAGGAAGATAGTGCCGTTCCGCTGGCGCTGCCTGGTCAGGTCATTCTCGGTGGCACCGAACTTACGCCGCCTCAACTCGATGGCTGGGAAGGTAAGCTGGCGGCTGTGACCCTTGCCGACGGCTCCAGTATCTTTAAGCGTGTGGGCAGTAAGCTGCCGGGAGCGCTTGGCCATCTGCGGCTGTTTGAGACGATCGGCGGCTTAGGTTCATCAATAGTGGTCGCCACCGACGTCGTAAACGATATCGGCGACGTTCCCCTGATGATCTCTGCTCGTCGCGTCGTGGGAGTATTGTACGACGCCGTGTAAGCTTGACGGCCAACAAAGTCTTAGCTCCGGTCGTTCCGGCCAGTCAGTAGGTCAAAAAGCAAAAAATGTTTGTCCATAACCATGAGCACTGAGATCATAGGGAGCCAAATGGACGTGTAACTTGCCGACCGTAGCTTGATGATGTGAAGAGCTGGTTACAGAAGAAGCAGCCCTTCAGGTTCCGCACTCATTCCTGCCTTCCAATTCACGATCAAATTGCTACAAAGTAGAAACATTGGAGCAGACATTGGCCGACAATGACAGGACGAGGCGATTGAGAGAGACGCTGATCCCGTGTCGTTCGGCTGCACGAACGACTGCGCCTGTCAAAGCCACAGTTTGATGGGAGTAATCGTTTTTTACCAGCATATCGGCTCCATTTTTCATTTTATACCTCGAATCCATGTTCTACCGCTGGAAATATACCAGTCTCGACATCCGCCATATAATCGCGTGCGGCATTGTGCAGCACCGAACGCATGTCAGCATACTGTTTGACGAAACGGGGCAGTCGCCCTGTTCTCAGACCCGCCATATCCTGCCAGACGAGAACCTGCGCATCACAAGATCGCCCCGCGCCAATTCCTACCGTCGGGATGGAAACGGCTTTCGTAATATCGGCCGCAACGCTTTCGGGGATCATCTCGATCAACAGGCCAAATGCTCCCGCTTCCTCGAATGCTCTGGCAGTATCCAGGAGTTGACGGGCTTCTTCCCCACGTCCCTGCACACGATAGCCGCCCAACTGGTGCTCAGCCTGCGGTGTGAAGCCGATATGCGCCATGACAGGGATGCCCGAACTCACCAGCTTTCGGACCTGGGGAAGCATTTCCGGTCCCCCTTCCAGTTTCACAGCATGAGCACCTCCTTCTTTCATGAAGCGCGCCGCTGTCTTGAAGCATTGCTTGGGAGACGCCTGATACGATCCGAACGGCAGGTCAGCAATAATCAACGGACGCCGGGTGGAACGGGAGACGGCTCTTACTAGCGGGAGCAGTTCATCCACAGTGACAGGAAGAGAGGTCTCGTTCCCAAAAACATTGTTCGAGGCGGAATCTCCCACCAGCAACACGGGAATACCGACTTCCTCAAAAATCGCCGCTGTATACATATCGTAAGCCGTCAGCATGGCCCATTTCTGCCCTTTTTCCTTCATCCGTTGCAGATGAGGAATTCTGATGCGGTTTCGTGTTTTTGGCGTTTCTGCTGACTGACCATAGGGTGCAATCTGTTCTTGTGACATCAAGACCTCCAGATAGGGAAATTCAATGTCGGCACTGCTCAGCCACAAGAAGGGCGGCAATGACGATCATGGTTACTCCAGAAAATCGGCTGACCAATATAGCGGCCTGAGGACGACTGCTGATTACGGCTCTGGCTCCAAACCCTACCAAGAGGTAAATTGCCCCACAATTGCAGATATGAACCCAGCCGAGCGTTAGGATTTGAAGTGAAATGGGCCACGTCCCGCGAGATGACGTAAATTGCGGCAAAAGAGCCAGAAAAAGCAGAAAAACCTTCGGGTTTAGACCACTGATGCAGAAGCCACGCATTATCCAGTTCAACCGGCTCTTCTGCCTTTGTTCTGCGCTAGCTTTAGGGCTGAGGGAAGATGCCGGGGCCGTTAACATCCCGTAGCCCAGCCAGACGAGGTAAGCAGCACCAATGACAGTCAACACAGTCATGGCCATGGGGACGCTGGCCACGAGAGCCGCCACACCAGCCGCAACCAAAAGAGTTGCTGCCAAATGACCAAGCAGCAGGCCAGTGATAGCTGGAATAATACCGTGCTGACACAGCCCCGCTGAAATACTGTAGGCCCAGTCCGCACCAGGCGTCAGGACGAAAAGCATGGAAACGGCCCAGAAAGCCGCGAGAAGCTCTACTGGCATGACGATACATTCGGACATCTGCCCGGAACGGTAACGTGGCTTGGAAAGTCTGCCGTTTGAAGAGAGGAGATCACTGGGTTCATTAGATCCGCACACAGGAGAGTTTATTCTGTTCCGGAAGATTATCAGCTTATAAGCGGAATGTTTTCCCCATTTTCTGTCGACGAAACGCGATAATCAGAATAATATTCCTTTATGGATGACATCGATAGGAAGATTCTTTCCGAGCTTCAGATGAACGCTCGTCTAACCCTGACGGAACTGGCGGACAGAGTGGGTATCAGTCTTTCCCCATGCCACAGGCGTGTTCACGCGCTGGAGCAATCTGGGGTCATTCAGGAATACCGGACTCTTCTCAACCGGGAAAAACTGGGCATGACATTCCCAGTAATTGTCTTCGTGACACTTCGGGCTGGGGATCAGGCTTCTGTTCTGCAATTCGAAAAAGCTGTCACGGGTATTCCTGAAATTATCAGTGCGCAGCGCCTGTTTGGAGACCCGGATTATATCCTGCAGGTTCTTACGCGAGATATTCAGTCCTTTCAGAGACTCTATGACGAGCGATTATCGTCGCTTGAAAGCGTGCAAAGACTGACATCTACTCTTGTCATGAAGAACCTCTTTCATGACAAACCATTATCTCTTTAAGATTGTCCTGAATATTCAGATGTCGATCAAATAAAAAAACAGATATGCATGACGGGAAAAGCGCAGTTACTGTCATCAGAATAGTGGCTGTTTATCATTTCGTAAGTCTTATAGGCGACAGTCCGCTTACCCCCAGTTTTGTTGAAAAAGTCGCTTTCTGTATCGGGCGGATACGCACGGAAAGGCGCTATGGATCATCACCCGCCAGTTGGCCTGCTTCGAGGAAGGGCTGCGTCATGGAGGCCTCGGAACTGTTGTCGCCGAGGTCTCCTGGCTGTCCATGGCAGCCTCACGCCGTCTGCGACTGGCAGCCGAGATGTCCGAATCTCTGGTCATCGCAATCCGGCGCTGACAGCGGCAGACGGATGCGGCAGGTGTCCGTCCTGACATCCATGACGTTACCGGTTCCCGGTGTGGGGTGCACCCCGCTGACTGCTGGAACTGATCCATGCCCGAGCGGGTGAATGTGTCGATTTTGAAGTTTAGGCCTGTGATGGCAAGGGGCGTCTCTCTTTACCTGCTGCTCTGGCCGACCGACCAGATCATGAAGCGGCTTGGCCCAGACGCGTCCACGCCTGAAACGCCGCTGGCCCTTGTCGGACGAGAAGGACGACGCCGGGTTTTGCTGTCTGTTAATCTCGCCTCCCGCAAGCTGACGCTGGAGGATGAAACGGCCAACATGAACGTCATCATCTGGCCGGATCTATTCGACGTCAACCGGCGCGTCGTGCTTAGTGGCCAGATGCTGGCAGTGAAAGGCATGCTCCAGAAGGAAGGTGAGGTCGTGCATCTGGTGGCGAAGGAGATCACCGATCTGGCCGGATTGCTGGCCGATGTCGGGAACCGGTCAAATAGCACACCGTCTTGCGGCAATGACCTGAACTCCGAACCGATTGCCATACGATCCCGGAATTTTCATTAAAGCCAATCAGTCTGGTCGTTTCCAAAGCCGGGGATACCATCAAATCCCGATCCCCATGTCCCGCTTCCGTCCGAAGGACCAGTCCACGCCCCCGTCCTCCCGTGCAACACCGGAGACATGACGCCCGATCTGTTTCTCCAGCGATGGCGTCCAGGGGACAAGCTGGAACCCGAGGCCGCCATCAATCATGGCGAAGCGCCCTGAGGCGAGGGTCAGGCGCTGCCGGTAGGTTCCAGTGACATACTCGCCGGCCTCGGCACTCTGGATGGGCTGACCGGTTTCGCGTGCAAGACGCTCAGCCACGTCCCCCATCTCCCGCGCCCGCATGGAGGCGACCATGCCACGCGGATAGCGCACGCGCGCTCCGTCCTGCTGTGCGATCCCCTGCTCGACCAAGTGAGCGCTGCGCTGGCGTAGCGCGTCACGGACGTCCGCCCCGAAACCACTTTCTCCCAGCACCACCGGTTCGCGGGCGACAAGCTGGCGATCCAGCCATGTCGCGCCTCGCGCCCGCACCTGCTCTCCGATTGGCAGATCGGACCGCACCGCAAGCGTCGCCCGTCGCTGCCCCTTCGCATCCTGGTAGGTCCGCAGTTCAACCAGCCCACCGTGCGGCGCATCTCCAGCCGCTTCCAGCGATGGCAGATGGACATGATGCGTGCGCCCGTCCACACCGTCGATCACCGCATAGGCACTCCCCTTCAGCTCATCATCCAGACCGCGCGCGACCAGTCGTCCGATCACCGGCTCGGCCAGGTCTTCCCCGGCCAGCACCCATGACGACGAGGCTCGTTCGATCCCCTGTTCGCTCAGGCCACGGTGGATGCGTTTGATGATGTCATTGCGCTGCCCCATCTCGCGCAAGGTGACTTCCGCCGTTTCATCCAGCCGCCATTGTCCGGCTCCGACCTCATGGGCAAGGCCCATCCGTTCCAGTCGCCGCAGCCGCCCGACCTTCATGACCGCGAACGTGTCAGGCTGCTGGTCAGGCGACGGCGCCATGTTGATGATGCCGTGCTGGTTCGCGTCCTGCTGCAACTGGCGGTCCAGTTGGGTCCAGCGTTCCGCCTCGACCTGACGCTCGACGTTGCGGTGAATTTCCTGGTCGGTGCGCGGCCCGATTTCGAGCGTGACCAGGTTCTGGGCGCGGGCACGCAATCCCTCGCGAATGTAATCCTTCGAGATGACCAGATCCTCGCCGTCCTGATCCTTGCCCCGCACGATGATGTGGATGTGGGGGTTGTCGGTGTTCCAATGCGACACGGCAACCCAGTCCAATTTCGTGCCGAGATCCTGTTCGGCCTGCGTCATCAGTTCCCGCGTGAAGGTTTTCAGGTCCGCCATTTCGGCCGCATCCTCTGGTCCCACGATGAAGCGGAAATGATGCCGGTCATCCTGACAGCGCTCAGCAAATTCGCGTGCTGGCACATGGTCGCGCTCGGCTCCGAACAGCCGCGCCTTCTCGCCGTCCTTCGTCACCCCTTCGCGCTGGAGATAGGACAGATGGGCACGCAGGGTCGCCCGTGCGCCATGCCGGACCACCCGTGCCTTGACGATGGCAAGCCGGGTGCGACGAGACAGAAGACGGTTGGCGCGGGTTGCCGCGCCCCTGCCCCGCCCGAAAGTGGACGGTCCCTTTCCGGGACGACCCGAGCCAGAACGGCCCATGCCACCCGCCCGGTTGGTGGCGGCCAGCACGCGCCCGATGAAGGATCGCCCCTGGCGGGCACGGGGAGAGCGGATGCGACCCGGCCTGACCCGGAAATCGTCATCGCGAGCCATGAAGACCGCGACCTTGCGCTAACACATTGAAAACAAACCCATCACGCGATCGGACACCTTGGGATAGGAAAATGACCTTGTGAAAACCCCAGAAAAACCGCCCTCCCCAACCATGCCGCACCTTGCGGCTTTTATCTTGCATTAGCCCCCAAAGACCCGATCCCCAGAGCAATCGCCGTTCCCCCGTCTTCCCGGCTCTCCGCGCCATCGGCATTGGCGCGTGCCCAATCATGGCGCCTGCTCCATGGAAATGGGCACGAACAGCGCCTCCGACGTGCCGACCGATGTCTGGGGCGTGTGCGGGAAATGGCCGGCAAACAGCGTCTCTGTAGGCTGTTCGCGTGCAACGGAGACGCCGGTTTCGTGCCGACCGCCCGCAGGAAACGTGCGCCGATCGAGCAGGTGCGCGACAGAGGCGACGTAGTCCCGTGTCTCGTGTGGGAGCGGCCGGCCCGTTGCAAGGTGGGCCTCATAACGGCCCGGTCCTGCATTATAGGCCGCCAGAAACCCCGCATCCCCATAGCGGTCGTGCAGCAGACGGAGATAGCTGGCACCGGCAAGGATGTTGTCCTGCGGGTCGAAAGGATTGCTTCCAAGCGCGAGATCGCGACGCAACTCCTGCCATGTCGCAGGCATGATCTGCATGAGGCCCATCGCCCCTTTGGCTGAGATGGCATGGGCATCACGACTGCTCTCGACCTGCATCACCGCGCGGATCCATTCTGACGGCAGGGCAACCCGCTCTGCCGCCTGACGGATCATTCCCTCAATGTCCTGCGCGCTGGCAGGACGCATCAGCACCACCGCCGAAACCGCCAGCCCTGTGCAGCACAACCGGGCGAAACTGGACCAGGTGCAAGCGGCGGCATTGCGGCCACCCCGTCCTGCTCCTGCAACCAGGCGCATCATTCTCGTGCTCCCTGACGTTTCTGCGGGCGGTTCCAGACAAGCTGCCAGACCCGTCCACCCCGGCCCGACTGGAACAGGCTCGCGCGCAGGCCCTGTGCCAGAGAGGGATCATCGACCACCACGACGATGTATTCGCCAGCCCGTTCGCCGGTGCGTGTCCAGCCCGCGCCAACTTCCGGGCCTTCGGCACTGTCACCGAGATGGATGCGATAATCCGGTGCGTTACCGCCGTCCGGTGTCTCGACACGCACCAGCGTCAGTTCGGCATCCAGTACGAGTGTGCGCAGACGTCCGAAAAAGCCATCAGCCGTGCGCGTGAAGAGTCCAATCTGCGCCATGTCAGTGATCCTCTGAGGTATGAGAAGGAGGCGGGCTGGCGGCAGGCGCAGGGCCTGCGCCAATCCAGAGCGGTGTCGCGCGCCCGATCACGCTGCTGACCGACAGGGGGCCGAAATACCGCCCGTCGAGACTGCGAGGTTCGTGCGTATTCATGACGAAGAGTTCGCGCACACCGAGACGGTGACAGCCCTGCCAGACGGGCAAGGAACGACGCCGATGATCGACAGGCAACGCATCACCGGCAGCTCGACCATCGATCGTGATGTGACTGCTGGAACGGCAGACTGTCTGTCCGCCGACCGCCGCCACCGGTTTAAGCAACGGCACACCACGCGGCAGATACCCGCCCCGTGCCAGCATATCCGCATCACGTTCCGGCAGGCGGAGTGCGACCAGATCCCCGATATGAGGAGCCCGTACCGGGTGCAGACGATACAGCCCTATGGGCACGCTGGCGGTCGCGTTCCAGATCAGGCCCGGCGTCGGATGCAGCGCCATCGACAGACCGACACCGAGTGCGGCGAAATACGTGGTGAAGAACCAGCCCCGACGCGTCATGGCACGGCCCTCCGCCGTTGCCACGCAGCATGTCGGGTCGCGGAATAGCGCGGAATATCCCGACCATCAGGGCGTGACCGTCCGAGCTGTCGCCAGTATTCCGGATCAACATCGACGGGATTGATGCCCTGCCGTTCCACCGTCTCGATCACAGACAGCACGGCACGCACCTGCGGCCAGCCCGTGAACAGCAGCAGACGCTCCGCACCCGTGGGCACGAATGGCAGGCGGTCGCGCGGCTCGCCAGCCAGCGGCGCCCTGATGATATCGATGCAGCAGGTTGTCGTCCCGCAATCCGCCTGCGTCCAGCGCAACAGTGCGAAGACCGCACCGGGCGCAAAACTCAGACGACGGCGATAACGATCGATCGGGTGTGTTTCCAAAGCCTGCCCGAAGCGCAGCCACTGTTCGATGCGCTTCTCAAGCCAGGTCAGTTCGAGCTGCGTCAGCACCTCGCGCGATGGGTGCGTCATGACGGCACCCCCTGCCCCATACCGTCGTGTCTGCCCGCCACCATGGGGTGAGGCGCAGAACTGTCGGAAAATATCGGGACAGAATCGTCGGTTTTTATGATAGTCGAAGACTCACGCGCGCGCTCCAGCGCGGTGTACAAGTACAGAATAGTTATAATATTTAGTACCTTTAGAGAGCGCAAATTTCTCCTTACATTCCAAATTGTTAGAGGGATTTCCCGTTCCTGATAGGTCGAGAATCCGATTCCTGATAGGTCGATGGGCATCAGGAGTCCCCCACATGGTTATCCACAGGACGTTGTGGATAAGTTTCTTTGCTGGGATCAGGGGAGAAGCGGAGCACCGGCACATTGCTGGCGTCGGTCTCCAGACGCAGGCGGTAGCCCGGCAGGGTGTCCGCCGCGATCAGACGACGGATTTCGAAAACGAACCGGGGATAAGGTGAACGGGATGCGGATTTGCGGTAGAGATGGGGCAGATCGAACGCCCAGCCATCGGACTGCCGACCGGCATGTCGGCGAACGAGGAGATACAGCCAGCGCTCGAACCCGCCAGTCAGGGCGAAGTAACGGGGATCAAGCGTGAGCACGCCCCGGCGACCGATGGCATCGCAAAGCCATTGGGGCAGGATCAGGTCGAGTTCTCCACGCCGCTCCTGCCAGGCGATCAGCCACGAAAAACCCTGCGCGCCGTCACGCGTCTGACGCAGCGATGTCGTCACTTGGGTTCCATGCAACCGGTCCAGCGCCGTCCGGAGCCGCTCATAGCGGGTGGCGGCGGGATCGCGACCGATGAAGCGCAGCACTTCACTCATGCTGCCCCGCACACGAGGTGAGACCGGAATGCCCCGCCTACGCGCGGCCACGAGACGGGACACAGCCCAGATCAGGATATCGGCATCCCATATGGTTGCCATCGGGCTGTCATCGCGACCTGACACCTGCATGGTGACACGCCCCATGGCAAAGCTGACAGGAACATGCCGGGGAGATTTGCTGAGGCTGAAGAACGGCCATGACATGAGATCGATCAGCAGGCAGGGCGAGAGAACCGGCGGTACCGAACGCGCACTCATGGCCGATGCCCCAGCCTGCGGCTTCCGATCACACGGGCTTTTTCATAGGACTCTTCGGATGTGGATTTGCAGGCGACATTCTCGATCCAGTGCCGGATGTCGTTGACATGATAGAGAACCCTACCGCCCATCTTACGGAAGACCGGACCACCTCCCCGGCAGCGATAGCGCTCCAGAGTTCGTGGCGAGATGTTCAGCCGGTGGGCGGCCTGTGGGGTAGTGAGCAGTTGTTCGTCGAGAAAGTTATCCTGACGCGAGTGTGACGGCGTCATGCTGGCCTCCGTCGGTTCGGGCGTGACTGGGCGCAGCGTGGACGGGAATTGTCGTGGCGGGGACGTACGCAGATTACCGTCGTCTATGGGCGTACGTGCCGGACGCCCTCATCAGACGGTGACGACGGCTACCGGGAGAGACGGAAACGGGCGGGCCTGAGAAGGGTGAGATATTCACGCTCTTCGGCCAATCGCGTGGCCTTGCGCAGCAGACGCCCGACCCGTCCACGCTGGGACGAGGTATCCCACTGCCGTGCGTTCATGTGTCTTACGGACGGATCAAGAACCAGGCCGATATCTCGATGGGAGGCACCGGCCCGTCGTCCAGCATAGGCACAGATGGCATCCGCGATAAAACGCGCACGGTAGATCGGCAGCCCCAGCGTCCGGGATAAAGGCGGAACAGGCAATCCGGAAAGATAGCGAATGAACCGCCGCACTTCGGCAATACGCAGTTCCTCACCTCCATCCAGAGGAATGAGGACTGCAGCATGATCACGTGCTCTCGCATCGCGGATATGAACACGATATGTGTTTCCGTCATGATGTAGGGAGAAAGACTTGGTCTGCGTCGTGCCTTGCTGTTCCGCGGTCATGGCCTCAAGGAACATGAGTGGCAACCGACGGGCGTCAAAGCCTTCAGGTGCTTCGACTAGGATCGTGACACCAGGGAAAACTTCCGGTGCCCAAAGTGCCGGTTCTATCCATGCGGGGATTTCCGGTTCAGCCGGTACAGGATAACCCCCAGTAGCGAGCAAACTGCTCTGCCATTTCGTAACGCAAACGAAGACTCCGCAAATTGCCGAGCTTATGCACTAAAGAGCGATATCCAGTGATGTAGGAGGGGTTCTGACGGAGCAACTCCTGCGCAAGCCCGGGCGCATCAAGATCGTACAGATGTGTGCGGAATCGTGGATCGTGCCAGTCAGGCTGATTATCCATGGCAGTTCTCTCCCATTCCCAGCCTGAATTACAGAGATGACCAGAGCATGTCATAGATACCGCGAAGAAAGCATTGCATCCGAATATGAAGCACATCCGGAATGTGTACGATTGGGACGTCGTTCGATTTACAGACCAACACAACCTTTTTTGCCACAACCCCATCATTTTCAGGCGGATCATCAGCCGGATCGCCTCGATACATGTGCGTTGATAAACGGGGCGACACTCCCTTAAATGAGGGCACCCTGACGGCATCGTGAGCACTGAAAGCCAGGCTGACCACGTCAAGACACGCCCCCGTCAGGCGGGGGGCTCGGCGTCGCGCTCGGCAAGCGCCTCTTTGAGTTCGCGCTCGATCTGTCGGCGCTCGCGACGGCTCAGGTGAAAGCTGGTCAGTTCGGCGCGCAGCATCTGGATATGGTCGTGATGTGTGGTCATCGTCCTGCTCCTTTCGTTTCTCGAAGACAGGACGGACGGCTCATGCCGGGGCGGACCGGGTCAGGGATCGCCGCAGGCGACCGGCCTGCCGGCGCGTGGGGGAGCCGATTTTGTTCGGTGCGCCCGGCACGGGTGCGTCGGGCAAAATTGGGGGGACCACGCGTCCTTGACGCGGTTCGCCCTCGCGCATGGTACAATGGGAAGGCTGAGGGAAAGCCTCGTATTCCTCCTGCGTCTCACGTCGGGCGACCAGCGCTGCCGCCCGCGCCCCGAAAGAGCACGTGGGAAAAGAAGCACCGGAAGGCCCCGCCCGGAGAGACCGGGCGGGGTTGGTGGTGGGGCGCTTACTCCCCGTTCCGGCTGCGGGGCCGGGTCCAGATGAGGGTGTAACCTTCCCCTTCTTCGTCGGTGAACAGGTTGGCGAAGATCGGGGCGGCGAAGGAAGGATCGTCCAGCTTCAGGCTCAGATAGGTGCGGCCTTCGTTGGAGCGGCGGGTCCATGCGGCGCCGAGTTCAACCCGTCCGAGGTAGACG
>NZ_VHON01000054.1:0-5534 GCF_008690365.1 Acetobacter sp. DmW_136 | reverse complement strand
TATAGCTTACGAAAATTTCTTTTGTGCAAAACAGACTTTTTCATAATCTAACCCGATGTACAACCCTTCTGTGAGATTTCCGCGTCGAGGTAATCACGTGCTGTGGCGGGGATGGGGAGTTTCGTGTCGCGCATTGTCGGCATCCTTCTGCTCTTTTTGGATACCTTCGCGCGACCGGGGCGCTGTGGCGGGGGCAAGAGCGGTGCGCTAGCACCGGGACCGGACCCACGCACAGGCCGCGCAGCGGGCGAGCATGGGGAGGACCCACCTCTTGCCCACGACGCGGCGCTCTGGTGCGACTTCTCGTCTTTCTATTCCTGATTTGTTTTTCTTGATCTTTCCGTTCGGTTTTTGCTTGTCTGTCAGTCATTCGATCATACGAACTTCGAAAATGATCGTGACGCACAGGAACCTCTATGTTAGAAAATAGAGGTTCACTTCAAATAAAGTTGGCGCTTGTGCCCATAATGGACACACTTCATGGCGACAACAAAAGTACGTCGTTCAGACGCTAAAACGGCTTTCTGGCGCACCACTCAGGATCGGAATGGCCTGCGGTAAGGGATTGAGAGAAAGTTTCAGAGGCTTATCGTGTCTCCCGTCCCAGGAAAGTCCATCACAAGGAAGCATCAGACGTTCCGCCAACGCATCACGATCACGCTGGAAACACACCCGTTCATTTCCACCCTGTGGACGCTGGCACGGACTTCCAGCTTTTGCACCACATCCGCGACATGCAAGAGACAGAGCCGGGTCTCCATCTGACCATTCCATATGGCATCGACGACAGGTGACAGGTTCATCAGTACATATCCAGCGTGTCGGACGCACCGAACGCTGCCACCGGTCTTCAGAAACGATCATGTGTTTGAGCATGGGATCATTCTCCTGAGTTAAGGCTCTTTGTGTCCTGGGTTTTCAGATGCGACGATCAGGATTGAGTGTTTTCTTCCACCAATGAGAAGTCACTGAGTGTTGTGGATCCAGTCCAGCGTTCTGCCCATTTTGAACACTGCCCTTCAGATCTCTGAATTGTCAGAAATGACAGGGCGCCAATACAAAGAAAGCCGCCCACTGGGCGGCTTTCCTGAAAAACGACTTTGGGCTCTCAATATTCGCTGGGAAGCAATACGATGCGTCCCATACCGGGCTCACGGAAAGCAAACAGTTTGACCTCATTGAGCGGGAAATCCGTATAAGGTATCTCCTGACGATAGAGTTCAATCTCGCCTTCGCCAGTTTTATCCCCATCTGTGCAAACAACGACCGCCGCATGTTTTTCAAGGTCAACCTGCAATGTCCAGAACTGACGCTCTTCAGTACGCAGGGCTGGCAGATACTGAACACTTGCCAACACATCAATCAGCCACGCTGCACCATTGGCTGCAAGATAATGGGCGCCATCTGTCAGCAGAAGACGGCTATGCCAGCGATAGTAGCGAGCAGTTCCGGTAAATCCAGCAAGAGCAGAAGACGTAATGGCGTGTGTCGGTTCCAGCGTTGCAGACATGAAAACTCTCCTTGAAAACGATGATTTTCTGGAAATGCATATTTCTGGATATTGGGTTGCATTTCCTGACATCTCCACGCGGGGCATAGTCTGGAGGCTGGAGCAAACGCGGCGCGCAGCGCCGGGATCGGACCCACGCGCAGACCGCACTGCGGTCGAGCATGGGGAGAACCAACCGTTTGCTCCAGACAGCAGACTATGGCTCTCTCCTGCTCTCATATTGCCTTTTATCTTTTCCTATTTTTTTGATGCCAACGCACGTTTGCGACGTGGTGGCGCAAGATAGGGACTGGAAATCCGTGTCGGCGACACATCAAGCCAGAAGCGGCCTCCTTTCGTCGCTTCAAGTGCATTCCTGATGGCTTTGGCTGCAAGAAATTCTGCCCCGTCATCACCGCCAAAGGCTGCCTGCTTCACATGCCACCAATCGTCAGGTTGCTTTTGCGGATCGGCTTCAAAAGCATAGGCGATAAGGTTCCCTGTGCGTTCAGGATCCTTGAGCGCTGGCTTGCCATTCGACATGAGATAAATGCCATTATCTCCTACCAGCATCAGCCCGGCAGGAACTTTGGTGAGATCGATGTCATCGTAAGACGGCGACTGTTTCTCTTTCCCATCTTTTAGAAAGGTGGGCTCATAGAGTTGGTCAAAGGTGGGCGTATGCTCTTTTGCTGCTTCAGCGTGAGCCAGCAACTGTGTCACGAGCGCATGATCAAAATGAAGTTTCATGACGGTATTTCCTTAAAACATGCCTCTGGATGGACATAAAAAAGGCGGCCCGTTCGATGGGCCGCCTGTATTTGTCAGACCATGATGATTTCAAGATGCTCAGGCATCTTGCGCGCCAGCTCTGCAAGTTGTGTCGGTATGCGTGGATCATCTGGTAATTCGGTGTGTGAGGAAGTCGTCTCAGACACAGACGATGTGTCATCTGCTGACACGTCTTCCTCAGGTGTCAGCGTCTCTTCATCAGCTTCAGCCACATCTTGTTCGTCACAGAGTTCCATGTCTGATGACTGGTCATCGATCTCATCATCTTCTTCAGTCTGTGCGTCCAATTGGGCCCGTGCTGCCGCACGCGCTGCCTGTTTTTTTATTTTGGCTTTCCATGCCGGAATGCCGGCTGCAAACGTCGCAGGTTCGGGCACCCAGCGTTTTTCACCAACATGCGCCATCAAGGCTTCACGCATAGCCTTTCCCGTGGGTTTTTCTTCCAGTCCTTCAGCCTGGACTGCCTTGGTAATCCCAGGTTTGCTGTAAGTCTTGAGGAAATCCTCAAAAGCCATCGTCGGCATATGGGCATCGGCATTGAACAGCACACCAAGAATCTGGGCAGGCAGTCCACTTCCACTATGCATGCTCACCTCGCAGTTCATGAAACTGCAAAGCACTTCAAGAGCAGCGTTCCGGAGCACTGCCGGATCGCGCACGAGCACGCCCTCTGGAAAGACACTTGCAACGGCCCGGTCCCGTTCGGAAGCCGCACCATAGGGATCATAAGTGTTATCTCCATGGATATTCACATTGTCAGCACTCAGGGCCAGCAGGAACGCCCCTATCAGATCCCATGGGTCCGCGCTCTCGCGGGCCGCTGCCAGTGCCTCTCGCAATGCCTGAGTACGGACCTCACCGATAATCTTCTGACCCGTTCCGGAAATATCCGCACGTTCCTTAGGCTTCTCGGCAGATTGGGCACTCGAAAACGAAAGTGACCCCTCCTCACCGCTCTGGGCTGTCCGTTGCGTGATTTTGCGCATCCGGCCAGTCTTGATCGCCAGAGTGCGGGAGCTCACCCAGATCGTCGGGATATCATCTGCCTGCTCCATTTCCCATGACCCAACACTCCGGTGTCCCTCGGGAACAATCCCTTCTCCATACTCGTTGGCCGGAATGAAGACGCAGCCTTCAGGTTTCGTTTTTTCGGCCCATATCTGCTGTGCCTTGAAGATCGCCGCGAACTGGGTGCAGTAACGATTGTCCTGCCCCCCCTGCCCGAACAGATCCTCTTCCCAGACCACGCCCGCCTCTTGTGCCGTCTCATCATCAAATTCAAAATCACGGGCATATAACTCGACCTGATCGAGATAGCGGACAAAATCTTCCCAGTCGAAGTGCGCAAACTCTTCCCTGCTCATTTCATAATCAGTTGGATCGACACCCTCATCCGCACTTTCGGCCCAGATCTCTGCCCAGACATCGCGTTGGCGCTCCAGCGGCGTGCGCGCAATCGCGTTGCGTTCCGTATAGGAAGGCCCAATCCCACCATCTATTGCCGCAATAATGGGCGGATGAATCTGGGATAACAGCATCAGGCCACGGAGATAGGCTGGTGTGACCATAAAAGCCCGACAGATTTCTGTATCAGTAGCGCCCTTCTCGCGCATATCCAGCACACCACGCCATTGTTCAGATTCTGTCATATCGGCACGCACGATATTTTCGGCGACAGCCGCCATCGTATCGCTCTTTTCATCACCTGAGCGGACGTGCACGTCAATTTCGGTCAATTTCGCCGCAATGCAGGCCCGCACCCGTCGGTGACCAGCGACAATCATCAGTTGACCATCCTCAAGTTCCCGCACGCATGGAGGATGAATCAGGCCCACTGTCTTGATATTCAATGCAAGCTGATGATCCGCGCGAGGATCTGGCTGCGTCTTGCGTGGATTGTTCGGGTTTGGTACGAGTGTTTTGGGATCAACGCGACGAAGTTCCGTCATGATACTCTCCTCACTGTCAGGGTCCTGAGGCGTTATTTGTCTGACCTCATACCTTTGGCACCGCCGCAGACGCGCATACGGGGCAAGGGCGTGCGTCAGCGCGGCCCCGGAACGGGGCGCACCCTTGCGGCGGGTGGGCGGCCTGTGGCCCGCCCTTGCCTTTTCGGCCTTCTGTTTTCCTTTTTTTCTCAGGCCACTTCCTCTGTTTTTTCAACCGCGTCAGAAGCAGCATCATCATTTGCTGTGGCTGATTTCAGCGCAGCTTCCTCTTCCTTCCCTTCTGCTTCCAGTTCGGCATCCAATGCGGATAGCTCGGCACATTTCGCCGCGAGATCGTCAGCTTCTGCAAAAGGAAGTCCCTCTCGCGCACGGTAAGCTGGCAGTCGGCGCAGTGCCTCTTCCAGACTGCGACGTGTTTCAGCCAGATCGCTGTCCAGACGCAGGGCTGCGTGCTCAATCCGTGAGATCAGTCCCAAAGGTTTGGTCTCACGATCGGTCTCGACCTCGATTTCTCCTGCAGGTGTATCCAGATAGATGGAGGAGACTACTTCTGGTTTTCTCTTGTCGGACGTTCTGAACTGCTGTTCATGCGCTTCGCACATCACTTCAAATCCGGCGATCCGACCCATGCTCCACTGCCCGGTCCGGCCTTCCCGTTCAGCAAGCCGCGCCTGCGACAGTATCCATGCCCCAGCTTTTTCACGGCTCTCAACCACCGTGGTGTCACGGTGCAGCGCAAACGCCTCCCCTTTCGTGGACACACGCTGGCCTATTGCCGCCTCAATTTTCGGAATGCGTGTCTGCGCTGTCTTGATGTCGCGTTCAGCTCTCTGGATCTGGCGACGCACATTGAACTGATCATCGAAATGTGCGGCCTGCAAACGCTCAAGACGCGCGATATCGGCTTCCAGGCCGGCTTTTTGAATCAGACGCATGTCGCCTGATGCCAGCGCTTTGGCCATTGCAAACTGGTTGCCTTCACCGCCCACATCCTCAATCCGGCGGATCGTCCGGTCTCCAGACATGGCAAGTCCGATAAAGCGCATCTTGCGCTCAAGGAGTTGCCAGTTGGTGGCGTCCACAGATCCCTGCTGGGCGTATGCGTAAACTTCCACTTCCTCGTGCTGGTTGCCCTGACGCACGATCCGACCTTCCCGTTGCATGATATCGGCCACAAGCCAGGGCACATCGAGATGATGCAGGGCTTTCAGGCGCTGCTGGGCATTCACTCCCGTTCCCATTGTGGCTGTTGAACCGATCAGGATACGCTTACGGCCTGCATTGAGATCACCAAACAGACGCAG
>NZ_VHON01000053.1:0-1505 GCF_008690365.1 Acetobacter sp. DmW_136 | reverse complement strand
CCCGTCTTAGCGCATGGTGAGGAGACGCAGATTGAGCAGGATCGTCGTCGGTTAGGCAATTCTGGGCCTCTGATTGAACAGATTGACCCGGCCACGGTGCGGGATTCCCAACGCGCATCCGAAGATGCGGCTGCCGAGAAAAAGGGCGATGACACACCCGACATGAGCGACCACCTGCTGGGCAACATGTGGGGCGCGCGTGACTGGATGGCCAAACACGGTATCAGCTTTGACATTCAGGAAATAGATGAACTGTGGGGCAACGCCACGGGGGGCTCGGCCTCGGGGGCTGATGGCGCCAGTGGATCAGGCACCGGCCCTGCCTATGATGGGGTAACCATGCCTACCCTGACAGTGGATCTGGAAAAGCTGATCGGCCTGAAGGGCGGCACGTTCAATGTCAGCGCCCTTCAGTTGCGTGGGCGCTCTATCTCGCAGGATCATCTGGCCAACTTCAACCCCGTCAGCGGGTTTGAGGCCGATCGTTCCACCCGTCTGTTCGAGCTGTGGTACCAACAGTCTTTTCTGGATGGCAAGCTGGACGTCAAGATCGGGCAGCAGGATCTGGATACCGAGTTCCTGATCAGTGATTACGGGGCGTTGTATCTGAACTCCAACTTCGGCTGGCCCATGGCGCCATCGGTCAACCTGTATGCGGGTGGGCCATCCTGGCCGCTCTCTTCCCCCGCCATCCGTATCCGTTACCGTCCAACAGATAAGTTCACCTTCATGTTTGCCGCAGCGGATGATAACCCGCCGGGCAACCGCAACAACTCCTTTGGTATTCAAAACGGGGGCAACAGCGCAGACCCCACCAACCAGAATACCCATGATGAGGATGGCGCCAACTTCAACATGGGCACTGGCGCCCTGCTGATTACCGAACTGCAATATGCCCTCAACCCCCAGCCGGATGACATGTCACATGTCACCAAGGACCCCGGCCTGCCAGGTATCTACAAATTGGGTGGGTATTACGATACCGCCAAGTTCCCTGATTATCGTTACAACAATCAGGGCAAGCCACTGGGGAGTGCGGCTGACACCACGGGCATTCCGCGGTGGGATCGGGGCAACTGGATGGTCTATGGCATTATTGACCAGATGATCTGGCGGCCCTCGCTCCAGTCTCCGCAGTCTGTGGGTGTCTTTGCACGCGCCACGGGTAATGGTGGGGATCGGAACATGATCAGCTTTGCCATTGATGCGGGTATCAACCTCAAGGCTCCGTTCAAGGGGCGTGACAATGATACGGTGGGTCTGGGCTGGGGCATTGGCCGGGCTTCTTCTGGCCAGCGGCGATATGACCGTAACTCTGGTGCGCCTGTGCAGGGTAATGAAAACCATCTGGAACTCACCTATCAGGCGCAGGTCACGCCTTGGTGGGTCATGCAGCCAGACTTCCAGTATGTCTGGCACCCCTCTGGCGGTGTGACAGACTGGACAGGCAACCGCCTCGTCGGGAACGAAGCCATCTTCGGGCTCCACTCCAATATCACTTTCTA
>NZ_VHON01000052.1:0-1810 GCF_008690365.1 Acetobacter sp. DmW_136 | reverse complement strand
AGTAAAGCGACCACTCTTCATCAGAATCTCCTCATCCTTACGCTGAGAAAATTCTCATTCAAAAGCCACTCTTTTTATGGGGGGATTACCAAGTCAGTATAACCAGCCCTAATGCATAGCATCGCACGTCTCGCTCAAGAATTCGTATGATATCTCCTTGTTCTCGAGTAATCTACAATATATCCGTTTTGACTTTTTATGAAACATAGTGTCTGGCGATTGCTCTTCACACATGATCAAACCCAACCTTACAAAAAAGCTTCTTCAGTTTCGGTTTAGAGCCTGCTTGTAGGCCGGTAATAGCCATAATGGCTATTATATATGCCTTTACATATGTAAAGGCATATACATGAAATGTGCTGGGTGGAGGACACATCATGGCTTTAATTAACCTGCGTATTGATGGCAGCCTAAAGAAAGCTGCTTACGAGCGGCTCTCTGAACTTGGCGTGACACCGTCAGATCTCATCCGCCAGACGTTTGAATATGTTGTGAAAACAGGCAAGCTTCCCGTTCGGCGTACAGTTATCTCAGAAGAGGATCAGCAACTGCTGGCGGTTGTACGTGAACGTCTTGCCTCTCCCGAACCTTCTATTCCCGTCTCGCTGGATGATCTGTGAGTCGATACGCGCTGCATTTCGACCCACGCGCCAAACGCGAGTGGGATAGTCTTGATGGAAGCATCAAGATACTGCTCAAGAAAGCGCTGGCCAAAAGATTGGACGAACCACATGTTTCGTCAGCCGAACTTTCCGGGGACTTACGGAACTGTTACAAAATCAAGCTTCGCTCATCTGGGTATCGTCTGGTGTACCAAATGGACGATGGTAAGCTTATTGTATTAGTCATCGCTATCGGCCGCAGGGATGCCTATGAGGTTTATGGCGATGCAAACTGCCGTGCCTGAGCATGTTTGGAACGGAATCACTCAAACATTCAGCTGGACACCTGAATAAAAACCTCACCCAAACGGCGATTGCATTCGGTCGCATTGATCAGCGTCTCCGTCATCATCCTTTGCTTCCGGCCATCCTCTTTCGGGAACGGTTAGAAGCCGCTCGTGCCTGTGCAGCTGTCGATGGCCACCTCATAGATCCCTGGCGACTTGCCGCCGAACTTGAGGGCTTGAGAGTAGTACCACTCGGCTCTGACGTCTTTGAGCGGGGTTCCTCTGTTGATGCGGCACATGCTGCTTTTGCTCAATACCAATGGCTTGTTAAGCCAGATGAAGCACAACGCAACGCGATAGAGAACGCCTTGGGGTGGCTTTCTGAACATAGCAGGGCATCAGGCCCTCTTCTTGGCGCTGCCACTGCATTTCATGCCTGGGTAGAAGCTGGTCATGCCCGTGCCCCGATGCGCGCAGCCTTGATCCGACATTGGCGACGTACGGATATCCTTCACTTTCCGCTTCCCCTTGTTGGCGCCAGAGCTTTTATAGCGGATGCACCCTGGGAACCATCAGAATGGATCCCGTTCTTCCTGAACTGTCTGAATGATGAAATTACGGCCATAGAAAACCGTACGCGTGCACTCGAACGAAGCTGGCGTCACGCACGCTTGCAATCAGGTGTCCAGAGAAGCACCTCACGAGCGGACAAAGTCATAGATATCCTTGCCGCTTACCCACTGGTATCTGCAACGCGCCTCTCGACCGAACTGGGGTTGTCACTAAAAGCAGCTTACATCTATCTGGAACGATTTCTGTCAGCCGGTCTGATTGTTGAAGTCACGCATCGGGCAGCACGGCGATTGTTCGCCCTGAAAGAGCTTGAACCTCTCCGCGAGATCGTGCGGCCACCCAGAAGGC
>NZ_VHON01000051.1:0-720 GCF_008690365.1 Acetobacter sp. DmW_136 | reverse complement strand
TCGATGAGGTGGCGCTTTTTATACAGATGCCAATTGTAAGGTAGCTTTGATTTCCGGTTCTTCTTCGGCGGAATACAAGCTGTGATATTGCGTTCTGCAAGCGATAATCTGATCTGGTTGCTGTCGTAGCCTCTGTCCCCGATGACTTCTTCTGTCTCATCGGGGAGGTCTGCCAGAAGCACGTCTGCGCCTCTGAAGTCACTGACCTGCCCTGCAGTCAGATGTAGACGGACCGGTCGGCCCTGATCATCGCACACGGCGTGAAGTTTTGAGTTCAGGCCGCCTTTTGTTCGTCCGATATGGCGGGGAAAAGCCCCTTTTTGAGCAGCGACGCCGATGTCCGGTGTGCCTTGATGTGTGTTGCATCGATCATCAAACGCTTCGAACGGCCAGCCTGTTCTGTCAGGGCGACAAATATCCTGTCAAAGACACCCAGGCGGCTCCACCGGATGAAGCGATTATACAAAGTCTTGTGTGGACCATACGCTTTCGGAGCGTCTTTCCACTGCAGACCGTTACGGATTACATAAACGATCCCGCTCAGAACGCGCCGGTCATCCACGCGTGGCACTCCGTGCGCCAGAGGGAAAAATGGCTCAATCCGCTCCATCTGCCTCTCGGACAGCATAAACACATCACTCACAGGCCCACCCTCCATCGGTAAGCCTCTGAATCACAACCGCTCGCTCAGTTCAATAAATTAATAGGTCCTGAGCCTAG
>NZ_VHON01000050.1:0-1989 GCF_008690365.1 Acetobacter sp. DmW_136 | reverse complement strand
AGCGTGGACTTTGATCGCCTCAATCCGCATGCTGACCCGCAGAACCGCAAGGCATTGTCAGTGCTGAAAAACTTTCGGATCAGGCTCTTAATCGCTAGGTCGCCCCGAAATAAACTTCTCAGCGAAAGGGTATAACAATGAGTCAGTTGTGTATCGATGAACCACGAGACGAGGTTCAAGATCTCCGACGTCGCGCTCACGAACTGCCGAAAGGAAAACTACTGGCGCTGGCATGCGCTGGATTTATTACGATCTTGACGGAGGCGTACCTGCCGGCCTCCTCCCGCAAATAGGGCAAGGCTTACACGTTTCTGGCGCTGCAGTCGGACAACTCGTAACGATATACGCCATCGGATCAATGATTGCGGCAATACCTTTAACATCTTTGACTCAGACGTGGAGCAGGAAAACGGTTCTTTTGTCGGCTGTATTGGGGTTTCTTGTATCCAATACGGTGACGGCGATATCGTACTCTTATGCAATTACGCTCGTTGCACGGCTGCTTGCTGGCATATCTGCTGGGTTGCTTTGGGCTCTCCTCGCTGGATACGCGAGCCGAATGGTTCCTAAAAGCATGCAAGGGCGGGCGATTGCACTCGCTATGGTAGGTACTCCACTTGCTCTTTCGTTTGGAATCCCTCTGGGCACGCTGGGAGGGATCGTGCTTGGATGGCGTGTAACGTTTGGGCTTCTATCTGCTCTTACCGTTGCGCTCGTTGTTTGGGTCGCCGCTGTTCTGCCTAATTTTCAAGGAGAAGACGAACGACTTAAAATGCGTATATATGAGGTAATATCAGTCCCCGGCGTCGCAAGAATATTGGCGACAACTCTTCTGTTTGTTCTCTCCCATAACATAATATACACTTACATTGTTCCATTCGCGGCACTCTCCGATCTCGGGAATCACATTGATTTAGCGCTGTTTGGGTTCGGCCTCAGCTCAATTTTTGGAATTTGGATTGTCGGGTCATACATTGATCGAAAACTACGTAGTCTCACGATTGTAAGCATCATTCTGTTCGCGGTTTCCTCTTTCATTATGGGATTAGGCTATGGCAGCAGTGTAGCTGTTACATTCGCAATATTACTGTGGGGGTTGTCATTTGGAGGTGCCGCGACCTTGTTCCAAACTGCATCAGCGCGTGCTGCTGGCACGGCTGCTGATCTGGCACAGTCGATGATCGTCACCGTGTGGAATGCTGCAATCGCGAGTGGCGGCGCACTGGGTGGTCTTATGCTGATCGGATTCGGTGTTCGCACACTGCCATGGGCGGTATTAGCCATCTTGACTGTAACGTTAGCGATCATTCTAACGGATTCAAAAAAAGGGTTCACAGATAATGGCAGATGAAAACCAAACGATCGAATTATTTCGAACGAAATGAGCAAAGTGTTTAGTCTCGGATTTTGACGGTGCTATCTTTTCGCCGGAATGGACTAGGTTCACGACGGAAGTACCACGACGACAGCGGCAGTTCGTCGAGAGATACTGCATAGTCGAGAGAGTATCCGTTGTGATCAAGCGGCTTTTGGTCTCCAGAGACGATCTTTACGGAGCAGTGCGTCGGCGAGGACGATGAGCTTCGGCATGATTGCGGGGATGTTACCCTGGCGTGTTCGGTCGTAAGCATTCGTGCCAGATTTCTGCCCACGGGGATGGATTTTGCTGGCACTGAGTGAGGTGCAACTGCCAAGGATCCTATCATACAATCACTCCCTAGTGCTTCCATTTGGACCGGGGAAAACCCCATGAGCGCCAAGAACCACCTTGCCGCCGACGCTTTGGGCAATCCGGCGCAGATGCCAGGCGCCGGCGATGAACTCAATGAAATCACACAGGCGCACGACTCGATCGAAAGGTTCGACGCGGATTTCTCACGGAAGGGTTGTACATCGGGCTAGATTATGAAAAAGTCTGTTTTGCACAAAAGAAATTTTCGTAAGCTATAAGAAAACCCGATGCAGACAGAGTGTAGCGCAGGCGCGTAT
>NZ_VHON01000049.1:0-4707 GCF_008690365.1 Acetobacter sp. DmW_136 | reverse complement strand
CAACACAATGGCTCTGGACATATAACCATGACAGACCCAACATGGGGAACAGCGGGCTAACCCCCGCCCAGAAACTAAAAACAGCTGCCTGAATTCTCATTCAATGCCCCACTAAAAATGGGGGGATTACCATACGGCATCGGGTAACACAACCGTGTCTTGTGTCAGATCGATGCCACGAAGATCCTCACGCATATGGGTTGTCGCAACCGTCTGCTTTTCCGGAGACAGATGGGGAAAGGTCCTCTCTCCGACATCGTGTGCATAATTTTCCCGTGTTGAAAGCGCAATATTTTTTAGTAAGGATGCTGTGTAATCTTCTCCATAATACGAGCCCATACCATACAGACTGCCATAATCCATCAGGTCTGCTTTCTGGAACCCGCCTTTACCAGCGATAATGTCATCTGCAGTCATGATGACATCCCCGGACCGGGAAACAAATCTCTGAGGCTGAGGTGGAACACCCTGATATGTCCTGAGTGTTGTCCAGAACAGCAGCATCGCGGTAGCAAACCCGACAACAAGTAAAACCCACTTCAGGACAGTGCTGACAGGATCCCTGTCAGCACGATTGACTAATGACGTCTTGGACATCCTGAACGGACTTTCTGGCTAAAACTTTAAGAAAACAGAAAAAAAGCGACCGGACGACCTCCTCCTTTCTGAGAAGGTCGTCTGACAGGTTTCAGATCACCAGAGCCGGATCAGATGCGGAGCCAAAAATCTCATAGCGGATCTGAGAGCCTGACAACTGCTCGTTACGCAAAGTTTCAATCATGTCGCGCATGAAAGAATCCGGGCCACAGATGTAATAGGTCGCTGCGTGATCAAGGTTTTTGCGCAGCCAATCTTGTGTAATATGACCTGAATGAACCGTAATACCCGCAGAAGAGACAGCTTCTGGTATTGTTCTCTTGCTACCTGTCAAATGACTGAGTGTTCTATGCAGCCATCCTGATGAAGCAACATTGGATTGCGCAACAGGCTGTCCTGGAAGGTTTCCCGCAGGAACATTGCCCTTTGCAAAAAAGAACTCAGCTGTCAGTTTTCCTGCAGTCGCCAGAGACGTCACAAAAGGCACAAACGCTGCCAGATCAACTGTGTCGGCTCCCAGAACATAATGTATTTTACGACCAGAATGTGTTGCGACAAGATCTTCAATCATAGAGATCAGCGGCGTGAGACCAACGCCTGCCGCCAGAAGAACGACCGGGGCATGACTGGCTTCATCCAGAAAAAAATCACCCGCTGGATTAGCGGCCTGAAGAATGTCACCGACCTGCACACTGTCGTGAAGCCACGTTGAGACTACCCCCTGATCATGACGCTTGACAGTAATACGGTAATGGTCGGCCCCAGGTGCTGAAGAAATACTGTAATTACGTCGTTGTGACCCGTGACCCGGAATATCAAGTTTGAAGCTCAGATATTGGCCGGCCTTATGATGAAAAAGCGGCTTTCCATCGACTGGAACCAGATCAAACGAAGTAATGAAAGGCGTTTCTTTGTGCCGTGCTCGGACCGTGAATTCACGCCACCCCTTCCAGCCTCCAGGAGCATGTTCGTGCTCGTCATAGATCTGTTTTTCTCGACCGATCAGGACATCTGCCAGAAACCAGTAAGCTTTACCCCATGCATCAATAATTTCCGGAGTCGCCGCATCGCCGAGAACGTGCTTGATAGCACCGATCAACGCGTCTGCAACGAAAGGATAATGCTCAGGCAAAATGTTCAGGCCAACATGCTTTTCGGCAATGCGCTCGACCATGCCGCGCAGCTTTCCAAGATCATTGATATGCTCGGCATACGCGAGAACAGCCAGCGCCAGTGCTTTGGGCTGCTCCAGATCCCGCTGATGGGAGAGATTAAAGAGATCTCGAATTTCGGGGTGCGACAGAAGACGCTTGTACATTTCTTCCGTAATCGCAAGACCGTGCGCTTTGAGAGCTGGAACTGTCGCAACAACGAGAGCGCGTGTTTTTTCGTCGAGTGGGGCGGACATTGTGATTCGATCCTTTAAGGTTCATAGTCCATACACCTTTTGTGTCAGACATCTTGGAAAATCTGTCAAGTAGATGCATGCTGTAGGTATGAAACTTAATTTGCAGACCGATTATGCGCTCCGTGCACTGATCTTCCTGGGTAGTCGAACTGATCGACTGTCTTCCATTCGGGAGATCGCTGAGACCTACAGGATTTCTGAAACTCACATGGTCAAAGTGATTCATCGTCTGGGTAAAGGTGGTTTTATTGAAACCCTGCGTGGTCGCAATGGTGGTATCCGTTTGGGAAGGTTGGCCGAAACGATACGTATCGGTGCAGTCGTAAGTTATATGGAAGAAGACATGAGCTTGCTTGATTGCCTCAGCCACAAAACTTGTGAAAGAGAGGGCACGTGTATTCTTATGCCCTCATGTCGACTCCGAGGGGTTCTGTCAGAAACAATGCAGGCGATGATGTCCGTTCTCGACCGCTACACTCTGGCCGATATGATTACTCCGTTTGAATGTGAACGACTCATCAGAAATGAAACAAAGGATTAATATGTCAGGATTAATGGAATACAAAAAGTGGATGGATGAAAATCTGATTACATGTCTTATGAATGCAGAAAAGTCAGGTGATCAGGAAATCGTCGAAACAATCCTGTTCTGGTTAGCACATATCAATATTGTCGACGAGATTTTCCGCGCACATCTAACGAAAACGAAACACGTTTATTCAAAAACTGTAGTTGATAAACTACCTTCAGCGACCGAACTGATCACAAGTGTTCGTAATACAGACAATTGGCTGATAAATTATGAGACAAATCTGTCTGAACATGATCGACAGGCAGTATTTGACTTCACATACACCGATGGAGAACCTGGTCAGTTAACCGCACAAGGCATCCTGACTCATCTTCTTACTCATGGTCTATATCACATAAGTGTCGTTGATGACAGAATCAGCAAGCGCGGATACGATGTCAATGGAATCCTGTTCACCACTCATATGAAACATAGAAAACAGCTAGGACCTGTTAGATCTTGAAACTCTTCCCATATTACGAGGATGGAAGAAGGGGACGGAACAGGCACTTTTACGAACGAGACATGGTTGATCTGGGAACCTCTGATTGAGACGCTTCGCCCAAGAGATAAGACGCCGCCCATGACCTGCGGCGTACGATAGCAGCGATTTTCTAGCGCCAATGAGAATGGCACGAAATGACGGTGTATCCGCGCTGAACTGGGTGCTTGGTGGCGGGCAACGCAGCTTTTCATCCGCCGGGTGAAACTCGACGGATGGGAGCGTCTGCTCGAACTGGTTCAGGAACAACACGGAGTGACGCTCGGAATGACTTTTCTGGATAACACGAACATCTGGGCTCACGGCAAAGCGGCAGGAGCCCAAAAAAGGGACCTCTTTCGAAGAACGAGACCATCGTGAAACACTTGGCCACCCTCGCCGCGGGTATGGCACGAAAGTATGCGTGATCACTGATAGACAAGAAAAAGCCTTCGGTTTTGCTCTGGCCCCAGAACAAGCTCATGAACTGCCTCTGTCACCAGCTATGCTCGACAGCTTTCCCGTCATTCCCCTGTGGGTCGTGGCGGACAAGGGTTACGCGCCAAACGCCTTTAGTGAACGGAGATGAGGTATGGAAGCACGACCCGCCATCCCAGCGAAACAACGTAATGGAGCGGTCGCCTGCCCAAAATGGGTCTATCGGTGCCAACATCTCGTTGAGAACCATTGGGCTCGCCTCAAGGAGTGGCGCGCTGTCGCAACTAGATACGAAAAAACAGCAACAGCGTTCCTCGCCGTCATCCACATCGCTGCCGCAGCAGACTGGATCAAGCCCTAACAGGTCCTAGAATTGAGAGACCTGACGTCTTTCTGCAATATGTGGTAAAGAACCTAAAGCACACTAGAACACTGAGCGGATATTCAAGATGCAAACCATGATTATCGGCGAGAAACGAGAACGTGCCCTTTCTGGAGAAATTCAAGCAAACGCCGTAGAGCGCAGAAGGCATAACAATCAGCGTGCGCATGACCTGCTTGCTGGCGAACCAAAGCTGAAGACCCTTGTCGCACTCGCGAAAAAACAACTCAAGGCCAAACAGGTCTGGATTTTCGGTAGCCGCGCCAATGGGACAAACCGGCCAGATAGCGACTGGGACATTTTCCTCGTCCTCCCCAATACGGCCACTGATAATGATCTTAATCCCGTTACGACCTGGTCTATTGGGCGAAGCGCCGGGTTGATTGCTGATGTTGTCGCTGAACGCGATATTGAAGTCCGTTCAGCAATCAACGTGCCGAATACTTTGTCGTATGTCTTACATCGTGAAGGTGTTCGCGTTGCCTGAAAAGTCTGATCCCATTGCGAAAAAAATCGGCGCGCAGATATGGTTGGCAAGCTGTTACCTTCATGATGCAAAAACACTTCTTGAGGCACGCAGCCGAAATGCAGTCAATCAACTCTTTTATGCGGTTGAGGCGCTCTTGATCGCAACGATGACAGCCGAAGGACTACATATTAACCGGCATCAACAACATCAATTAGGCGCGATACTTGATACCATGCCTGATGAAAATCCATGGAAGCCGGAATTTCGTCCACTAGGCTCAGGACTCATTCTTTGAGGTAGAAGATGAAGCTTGCTGCGATGTGGATAGCGGACATGAAAGTGTGTGCGCAGCGGTCATATC
>NZ_VHON01000004.1:0-31827 GCF_008690365.1 Acetobacter sp. DmW_136 | reverse complement strand
GTGGGGTCTTCGATGGGCAGGATCGACAGATCATCCTCCATCAGAAAGGTGGTGATCTGGCCGAAAAAGCCGTTTGTGGTGCGCGTAAAAGTACCAAGACGGATCATGATACGTCTCTCCTGATCTGCGGATTGCAGGACAAAGAATTGGAACTGGGGGCAGGGCGGTTTGTGCTTACTGAACCGGCGCAGTCCGCCCGGTCGTGACCCAGATCGGGATTGCGCGGCCCATCACCGTGCTGGCGGGAAGCGGTCCGAAATAGCGCCCGTCCAGACTGCGTGGTTCTGCCGGGTTCATGACGAAAATCTCGCCCAGCGAGAGGCGATGACAGCCACGCCAGACGGGCAGCGGACGGCCCCGATGATCATTGGTCAGGGTGTCGCCGACGGGCCTGCCATCAATCGTGATACTGCCGTTTGCCCGGCATACGGTCTGTCCTGGGAGGGCCGCGACGGGCTTGAGCAAGGGCACACCGAATGGCAGATAGCCGCGCTGTGACAGCAGCAGGGCCAGCCGGTCGGGCAGACGCAGGGCGGCAAGATCCCCGACATGCAAGCCACCTTCAGCACGCAGCCGATACAGCCCCACCGGGACGCTGGCCGTGTTGTTCCATAGCAGCCGGGGTGTTACACGTAAGGCAGCGGACACACCTACCGCCAGCACGACGAAATAGGTGCCGAAGAACCAGGCGCGCCGGGTCATGATACCAGCCTCGCACGTTTCAGCCATGCCGCGTGCAGGGGCTGTGTATAGGGCCGTGGTTCCTGCCCGGCGATGATACGGTTATGGACATGCCGCCAGTGATCGGGAGAGACGGCGCAGGGATCGAAGCCGAAGCGCTCGATCTGGTCGATCATCTCCAGAACATGCTTCACCTGGGACCAGCCCGACACGTCGAGCAGCAGGTCGCCACCGGGCCAGACAAAGGGCACGGTCTGAAAGGCGGTGCCCCGTTCCACGGTGCGCACGATGGCGAGGCAGGAGACGACTGTGCCGTAATCATTGGCCGCCCAGCGGATGAAGCCGAACGTGCTGCCGGGCGTGAAACTCAGCAGGCGGCGGCGCTTGTCGAGCACGCGGTCGGAGACCGGCCTGCCGAACCTGATCCAGTGTTCGATGCGCTTTTCAATGAAGGTCAGTTCGACCGTGGTCAGGTTGGGATCGTCCGCCCTCATGACCTGTTCCTCCGTGAGGGCATCTCGCGCAGGGCGGCGGCATAGTTGTCGTCGGAAGTGTTGCGGCAGCGATGGCGCTGAAGCCATGCTTCCACGTCCTCGCGGAGATAGAGGACGCGCGAGCCAACCTTCAGGAACGGCGGGCCTCCACCGATGCTGCGGTATTTCTCCAGCGTGCGAATGGAGACGCCGATCAGCTCAGCGGCCTCTCCCCCGCGCAGATAGGGGCGCAGGATACGGGCCGGGGACGTTGGCGGGCGTGCTGGTACAGCGATTTCGGGCGTCGGTTGTGTTGATGGCACGGATGCGCCCGTTTTGGGTTTCGTGGCGTCGGTCATGAAAACCTCCCTTTCGGTGCGGCGTGCTTCAGGAGCGAAGCGGGGCCGGTAAGGGGAGGCTGACGGGAAAGAGGCGGTCTGGGAGTGGAGGAAATGATGTGCGCGAATTCCTCCACCCCAAAAGCGTAATGGGGCGCAGAATAAGGCCGGAAAGGAGGGTGGTCAGAGGCCGTCCAGCCGTGAGAGGTAATTGCACCATGCCAGAAATCATCTGGTACGGTCTTTGCCCTCGGGTCGAGCCGTCCTGTCGTGCAAGCTAGCTCACAGTATCTAGACCGAAGGCAAACAAGCACAGGGCGTGATGCTGCCAGCATGCTGGGGGACAGGAGTTTACTTATTTAGTGGGGATTGATCGAAACATGTTAGTCCGCTGAAGCGTTGCTAGTTTACAGGAACCATTGAAGTGATGGATAGGCAGGCATGAGCGCTTAAGGCAAGAGTTTTCCTATGTCTAAAAGAAAGTAAAATTATGGTTATTTTCATTACATAGTATTGCAAGTATAATTTCATTGAATAATAATAAAAATATGTTTGTTGTTTTTTTTGTTGTGAGTGACTTTTGTTTTCCTTTAGTGAGAATGATGTGAGAAGCAAACTAACAAAGCGTATAATATGAGGGTTATTATGAGTGCTGTCGCCTTTATTTCTTATTCTCATGCTGATGAAAAGGCTTTGGAGAAATTACACAAGCATCTTTCTATTTTAAAAAGGGATGGAGAATTATTAGCTTGGACTGATCATGAAATTTTAGCAGGAGATAAAGTAGACGTTTCTATTTCTCGACAGTTGGAGATATGTGATCTATTCATAGCATTAATTAGCCCTGATTATCTTGCTTCAAATTATTGCTATGAAACTGAATTCGGTCGAGCACAAGAGCGAGCGTTGAGTGGCGAACTGAGAATTGTCCCCGTAATTCTCGAACCATGCGACTGGTTGGCATCACCATTTAAAGAGTTTCTAGCACTGCCTAAAGAAGGACGCCCTGTATCAAATTTTACAAATGTAAATAATGCTTTTCTTGATATTGTGACCGGTATTCGTCGTATAATTGAAAGCGGAAATTGTGAAAAACAAAATTCTATAGATGAAAAAAAATCTCCTATTTCAAGGCAGGTTAGAATAAAAAAAGATTTTGACGCCATTCAGCGTGCAGACTACGCAGATAGAGCATTTGATGTGTTGCATGATTATTTTAAATCTTCATGTGTAGAGCTTTCTCGGGCCAGTGAAGATTTGCGTACAAAATTTGAGGATATGAGTCCTACGGCATTTACATGTTCAGTTGTTAATAGGTCTAAGTATAATGAAGAAGCTCACATAACAGTACATAATTCTAAGGGAAATATTTCTGGGTTTGGAAGCATTAGCTATATTAATAGACGATATGCCGAAAAGAATATGGCAAATGGTTGGATTCGAGTTGCCAATGATGATTATCAGCTTTTCCTCAAAATGGATCATTTTAGTGGAAATAGGGATGACGAAAAAATTACTCCTGAACAGGTGGCCGAACGGTTGTGGAATGATTTTGTTCGACAGGCAGGTATAGAATACGAATAATTTTTGTATTTTTTTTTAATTAATGCTTTCTCCTAAATCATTTAGAAGTGGTTCTAATTCAATAGGAGTTAAGGGCCAAAGTCTAATGGCTTTCTTGGGTGACAGGCTAGCCACTAAATATGCAAGTAATACAGAAGGCTGTAAGAAAATAAGATTATTTTCTTCGGCTCTTTTCTTTATGCTATCTATGATAAACCCTTTTCTATGTAAAAGATCTTCTATCTCATTAAGATAATTTTCATGAGCTTGGGGTTCGAAGGCTTCTAACAGCATCCCTTCAATTCGTGTCGGGCATGGATCTATGCCAATAGTATTTTTATAAACAGTGGTGAGGCTTGCCGTCATATGTCTCGCGGCAGAGAGAGCCGTCTCGACTTGTCTAGAGATGTTTTCAAAATAATCATTTGTTGCTTCCAATAAGGCCATAGCTTTTGCAGCATTTCGTTGCATTCCTGGTGTAGCTTCAATTTGAGGCTTGTAGATTGTATCATGTGTAAGCTCGCTATAGGCATGTTGGAGTATTGTTTTAATTTGGACTTCACAGGGAGTTCCGCTTGGTATTGTAATGTCAGTATATCGATAGTCTGTTTTGGGACGCACAACGAAGTGGATTGCAGCGTAATCAAATGTGAGAGGACTCTCTTGTTGCTCTATTTCGTAATCACGGTCCTTTGAAAAAGACCATTCCTGAATATTGGTTAATGCATTTTGTACTTTACTTAGATCACTGCCAAGTAAAACAACAAAGCGGACTCCTACTTTATCTGTGATTGATGTATAGGGATCTTCATAATCTTTCTTTCTATAGAAAGCTTTTTCAACAAGTTTTTGATCATCTTTAAGGCGAGGAATAACAGGTAATTTTAAAAATTGATTTGGAGGAATGGGTGTTACAAGAGGGATTAGGTTAGTGACTACAGTTTCAGAAACACATTTCCCCCACGCTTCATAAATCGATCGCTCCTTATGCCATCGGGAGAGAAATTGCTTTTCGCGATTCAATCTTGTGTCTCCAGACAACCGCGAATTGTAAGTTGAGTCCAATTGAGACCATTGTCACCTTCGATAGGTTCTACGGTTACTAATTCCCGAATTGATTCAGGCGGTCCCTGCAGGGTAATTTGGCGCGGGAATTTTAATTTTCTAAAACGCAGTCGAGCTACAATTTCAGATAAATCTTTAGGTACTGCTGTATCAGGGAAATGTTCGCGCCGCATATGTGATGTATAATTTTCTGCGAGTTCATCATCCATGTATGATTCTGCAAAGCGGCTGACTTGAATGGTACTTGATTTATCAACCTTTAGATAAATAAATAGACTATTTAAAAGATCCACTTTCTCTTCTTCTGATATTTGAGAAGATTTAATAAATGATCGAGTTTGTTCGAAGAACTGTTTGACGCGTTGAGCAGCGTTATCCGGTATATTTAAGCCTAGATATTTACTGTGAAAATAGTTTGCCGCGCTATCACGTTTTGTTGCGGACATGGAATTGTCGTATACTGTTGCTGTCCATCCTTCTGGTAAAATGGGGCGAGGTTCTGTGTTATTGGAGGTAAAGAGTCCAATTTTATATAATTTAGTCTTTGGGCTTAAGAATAGATCGCTTACGAATTCAGCCTTAAGGTCAGCAGTCTTTAAGAAACCTTCATGCAGTTCAGCTTTCATTATTGCAAAAAATGGTTGCTCAGGGTAGCCATGCGTTCCATCAAAAACAACGGTTAGACCGCCTGGTATTGTGCGTGAGGTTTGAGCGCTAGCAAGCGCATCCGCAAATTTGCGTGATTCAATAACAAAATCTGTATCGCACATATTATTAATACGTGCACCTAACTCGATAATACTACCTGCTCCGAATTCTCTGATAGCCATATCCATACATTGTGCTGTGCTTTTAAATGCAGCGACCACTCGACTTCGAAAAGCACTCATTGCCTTCGGGCTTAGTGCGAGAAGGCCAGTTCCGTATCTGGGAGGGACTATAACTCCATCTTCGCCAAAGCGGTAAACTTCATGGAGGCACATTCTATTAACGGTTAGATTCTCAATAGGCATCAAATTCAGGTCCCTGAAACATTTGATCTACGACCATAATACATGGGTATATCAAATGCCCAGGTCGATCATTAAACGCTGAGAGTATACCCTATGACGTTTGCCTTGTCTCCTGACGATGGTAAAAGTTGAATGTTCTTCATTTGTTCTAAAATAGCTTAACCGGGTAAGTGCGTCAAGATATTTAGGAGTAACAGAGGCATTTCTCTCTTGAGAGAAATGTGAAGAAATCTCAGCTAATAGTCGCCTCTAATGCATGGGCGACCGCATCTGCGACCTTGTTAGCGGTGGTGCGGATGGGATCGGTTTTGAGGTGTGCATAACGCGCGGTAGTCTGCACCTGCGTATGGCCCAGCAATCGCCCGATCATGGTCAGGTCCGCACCAAGCTGGAGCGCATCTGATGCGAAGGAGTGGCGGAGGTCATGGATGCGAAGGGTGTCTAACCCAGCTCGCGCGCGGAGGCGTCGCCACGGTTTCTGGATATCGGTTAGATATTGCCCCTCCACCTTGCCGGTGATGACATAGGGATTGCCGTCGATCCGGGGAATGTCCGTCAGCACGTCCAGCGCAGCCTTGCCTATGGGCACGACCTTGGCCCCGGTCTTGGAATCCGGCAAGCGCAGGACGCCCGCTCGGGCGTCCACATAGTCCCATTTCAGGGGCTGTATTTCCCCCAGACGGCACCCGGTCAGGAGCAGCAGCCGGATGCAGGTTGCGGCTTCCGGCTCGCCGTCCGCCTCGCGGAGCACCTTGCCCAGCCGGGCCAGTTCATCGGGCGTCAGGTAACGCTCGCGCTTCACTTCCTTGTAGCGTTTGACCTTCCAGCAGGGATTGATCCCGTCTGTCCGCACGCCCCAGGTATCGGCCAGGGTGAACATGATCGACAGCGCGCCCAGCACCCGGTTGGCCTGATAGGGCGTTTCCTTCAATCCCTGGTGCAGTTCGACAACATCGGCGCGGGTCACGTCGATGACCTTGAGCGACCCCAGTTTCGGTGTGATGAACAGGTCCACGCAACGGCCATATTCGTACTGGGTCGAGGGCTTGCAGTGTGAGGCGACATGTTCGTCAAGGAAGCGCTTGCCAAACTCCTTCATGGTCGCGGCCGCGCGAAGCCGGTCGCGCTGTGCGCCAGGATCGCTGCCCAGCCGGACGTCGGACAGATGCTTCATGGCCTCGGTGCGGGCCTGATCCGGGGTGATCGGGCCATGTGGGCCGATGTTGACCCGCCGGATGCGTCCGCCCGCGCGGAACTGGGCGAGGTAGATTTTCCGGCCCGAGGGGTGGACCCTGAGACCGAAGCCGCGAAGTTCGTCATCCCAGAGGAAGTATTCCTTGCCGGTTTTGATGGCGGCTTCGACGGAACGTTTCGTGATTTTGACCATGCTCTTGCCTCCAGCGCCGGAATCACTGGAATCAAATAGGAATCATTTGGGGACGAAATCAGGCGATCCCGGTCAGGAAAAAGTGTACCATGACAAGAGTAAAAACTTAAGAAAAACCGCCATTTATCGTGAAAAAATTGGCTCTACGCGGTAATTGTGTAAGTATTAGACTGGAACTCATAACCTGAAGGTCATAGGTTCAAATCCTATCCCCGCAACCAAAAATTCCGTTTAATATCAAACGTTTAGGCCGCACATCGGGCGGCCTTTTGCGTTTCTGCTCCACGCGCAGGATGCGTATAGGATGCAAATGGGAGTCGTAGTAGGGCGTAAATAGGCCGCGAAAATCAGAGAATCACGATTCCGTGATGTCAGTGGTAGGGTCAATCGAACTGGTGCCGCTCTCCCGCCAGTTCCCGCAGACGGGCATGCGCTTCCTTGTTGTCCGGACGGCACGACGCATAGCGCCATGTCTTCGGATCGATCCCGACCAACCTGATCCTTTCGAGGTTCTGAAGATTGGCCGGCTGCGCCGTCTGGAAGGGCTCGGTATCGCGGGTTTGGACAACGAACTGAAAGGCACCGCCTATGCCGTCATCGACGGCGTGGATGGGTGCACGCATCATGTCCGCTTCCCCGATCTTGACGCCAAGGGGACAGGGCAATGGGTTCGGTGGTGGAACTGCGCGCCTTTGATGACAGAAAAGGGCAACGTCGTGTCGTGCTCACCGTCCGCTCTGACCTGTCGATCGAGGATCAGGTGACGGCGCGAGGGGCGACCTGGCTCGACCGGTAGGCAGTAGCGCGCGACGCGGCTCACTGTGATGGAGCGAAAACCTGAAGATCAATCGTCACCGGATGGCGTTCCTGTAGCGTGGTCCGATGTGTGACGGACACGATCGTCACTGACGGGATATGGTCGCGCAGAAGATCATAGAGCCGGTTTTCAGAGGCGGCATCAAGATTCGATGTCGATTCATCCAGAAACACCCATGTCGGCTGGTTCAGCAGGACGCGACCAAACATCAGGCGTTGCTGCTCTCCAGGCGACAGCCGTTCAGCCCATCTGGCCTCGGTATCCCGATCATCGATCAGGGCCGACAGGCCGATCTGCGCGAGAACGGTGCAAAGACGATCATCGGAAACGGTCTCGGGGGCTCGGGGATAGCATAGGGTGGCGCGCAGGGTTCCAAGAGGAAGGTAGGGGCGTTGTGGAACGAACATCATCTGTTCCGCAGGCAGTCGGATTGCGCCGCTGGTGAACGGCCAAATACCGGCGAGCGTGCGTAGAAGCGTCGATTTTCCGAGACCGGATGGCCCAATCAGGACAATATCATGCCCTCTGGGCAATGTTATGTTTACCGATGACAGAAGCACCGAACCATCCGGACGGTATATATCCAGATGATCAGTCACAATGTCGCGCACGGTCGGCTTGATTTCGCGCGTGGTTTTCCCGGTGCCGACGGACGCACGATCCATCGTGCGCTGGAAAGTAGCCAGACGAGCAACATTGGCCCGCCACTCAGTAAGTGACGCGTAGGAGGACCAGATCCATCCGAGTGCGTCCTCAACGCGGGAAAAAGCCTGCACAAGCTGCATCAGCGTACCGAAGGTGATCTTGCCAGCGAAATAGCGGATTGATCCGACGAGAAGAGCAAAATTTCCTGATAATGTTCCCAGACCATCCGTCAGGAAACCAAGCCATTTGGCGCGTTTCATAATCCCGAGGAAGTTGTCGTAGATGACGTCGAATTTCCCGATCAGAAGACGCTTCTCATGATCGGCCCCATCACTGAGAGCGATGCTAGTCGCGTGATCGCGGATATGAACCAGACTGTACCGGAAGTCAGCTTCCGCTTTCTGCTGGGCGATCCGCAGTGGAATCAGGCGACGACCCGTCAGATGCGTGACGACCGATGCAAAGAGTGAATAAAGAAGAGCTATCCACAGGAAATATCCTGGGATACGTACGCCGAATATCGAGATCGCACCCGACAGTACCCAGAGTAGGCCGACATAGCTGAACAAAGTGACAAGCCGTGACACGATGTCGAGGAACTGCGATAACGTGTTCCGCACGAAGCCGTCGATATCTTCCTGGATACGCTGATCGGGATTATCGCCAACAGCGGTCAGACCGGTTTCCTCTATGGCAATCCGGAAAGCGACGTTCTGGTCAAGCCACTGACTGACCATGCGATGTGTGAGCCAGCGCCGCCAGCGCAGTTGCAGTAATTGTTGCAGGTAGGTGGCGTATACCGCCGCCAGTAGGGAAGGAACTGCGATGATGAAGAAGCCGGGGATCGGCATCGTCGGGGTGCGAACGAACCAGAACAGACCACGCAGGAAGGATGTGACGTCCCGCTGCTGTAGAGCGGTATAGAAAATGTTACGCGAAAACGATTGCAGCACATCCGCCCCCACAAGCAGAAGGGTCAGCCCCAGTACGACGCCAAGCAAAGTCCAGGCCGATTTGCGTTCCGCCGAGGTGAAATAGGGTCGGCTCAGATACCAGAGATCCGCGAGAGCAGCGCGTAGTCCCTTCATGCGCCAAAGACCTTTGGTAGGCGGAAGCGGGAGGCGTCAGCCAGCAGGTCGATGGCTGTTTCCATTGTCATTGTTGGTACATCCGGGTTTCCATACTCCCGGATGGAGACGGTTCCCTCCTGTGCTTCTTTCTTTCCGACAATCAGCAGCACAGGCACTTTCGCGAGACTGTGTTCGCGGATTTTGTAGGCGATTTTCTCGTTACGGAGATCGGGTACCACGCGGACGCCACGCTGGCGCAGCGCTTTCATCAAATCACCCGCGTAATCGTCTGCGGCAGCGGTGATTGTCGCCACAACGACCTGAACGGATGCGAGCCAGAAGGGCAGATGGCCGGCATGGTGTTCAAGGAGAATGCCGATGAAACGTTCCAGCGAACCGAACAGGGCGCGGTGCAGCATGACGGGCGGATGCTTGTCCCCATCCGCGCCGACATAATGCGCGTCCAGACGCTGAGGCAGATTGAGATCGACCTGTACGGTACCGCACTGCCAGTCTCGTCCGATTGCATCACGCAGTACGAACTCCAGCTTGGGACCGTAAAAGGCGCCTTCCCCCGGATTGCGCGTGTAGGAAAGGTCCGAAGCTTCGACCCCGCGCCGTAACGCGTCCTCTGAGCGATCCCAGATCTCGTCCGATCCGACACGTTTTTCGGGTCGGTCAGAGAATTTGATACGGACATCGTCGAAGCCAAAATCTTTATAGATCGAAAGTACGAGATGGCAGATCCGCTGCGTCTCGGTCTCCATCTGCTCCGGGGTGCAGAAAATATGTGCATCATCCTGCGTGAATGCGCGCACGCGCATGAGGCCATGCAGCGCTCCTGACGGTTCGAAGCGATGGACCTTGCCGAATTCAGCCATCCGCAGGGGCAGGTCACGATAACTCTTCAGGCCATGACGGAAAACCTGCACGCCACCGGGACAGTTCATGGGCTTGAGGGCGTAGGTGCGGCCTTCGGTCTCGGTGGTGAACATGTTCTCCCCGAATTTTTCCCAATGGCCGGAAGCTTGCCAGAGAGACAGATCCATAATGTCGGGCGTATTGATCTCTACATAGTTCTCGGCCTGCTGGCGCGCGCGTAGATAGGCGAGAAGCGTCTGGAACAGCGTCCAGCCGTTTGGATGCCAGAAGACCGCTCCCGGTGCTTCAGGCCGGAAATGGAATAGATCCATCTCGCGTCCAAGTCGGCGATGATCGCGGCGTGCCGCTTCTTCCTGACGTCGCTCCCACGCCGCCAGTTCGTCGGCATCACGACAGGCCGTGCCGTGAATCCTTTGTAGCATCGGGTTGTTCCGGTCGCCCTTCCAGTAGGCCCCGGCTGTGCCGAGAAGCCGAAAGGCGTGTCCGATCTGCCCGGTGCTGGCGAGATGTGGCCCCCGGCAGAGATCGACGAAGCTGCCCTGTCGGTAAAAGCTCAGGATAGCATCAACAGGCAGGGACAGGATGATCTCCGCCTTGTAGGGCTGTCCGTTCTCCTTACACCAGGCAAGGGCGCTCTCACGCGTCCATTCTTCCCGGATGATCGCTTCGTCCCGATCGACAATCTCGTGCATGCGGGCTTCGATCCGAACGAGATCATCATCCGTGAAAGCGCGCTCAGCCGCGAAATCGTAGAAAAATCCCTGCTCCGTGGCGGGCCCTGTCGCAAGCGCGGTGCCGGGAAACAGTTCACTGACGGCCTGTGCCAGAACATGGGCCGTGTCGTGCCGGACCAGGGAAAGTGCATCGGCGTCTGACCGGAAAACAGGCTCAGAAGGTCGGTCACCTGACATGATTGCCGAAAGATCGGAGAGAGCGCCGTCCACACGCCGGGCGAGAACGTCCTTTGGGGAATGTGATGCGGAACAGGACGCGATGGTGGTCGATGACATTGAAGAACCTTGACGAAGAAGGGCGATGAGAGGGCAGCGGCTCATTTGGGGGCGCGTGTCGGAAGATCGTTCTGTTGGGGGCGTTGCAACGCGGACGAGAAAGAAGGACAGGTACTGCACTGCGCGCAGACGCCCTGCACTTCCATCACCCGGTGCCTGACCTGGAATTCAAGGGTCTCGGCTGCGCTGTCGATCTGCTGGCACGATGACGTGGTTTCCACCGCCTGTGCGGCGCCACATCGGTCGCAGATACAGTAGACGAGGCGCGACGGATCGCCTGTCCGGATCAGCACGAAGGCATTTCGACTTTCGAGCCGCCCGACGAGCCCGTCAGCGATCAGCTTTTCCAGGGCTCGATAAATTGTAGGCGGGGCAACTCGGCGGCGATCTGGATGACTGACACACCGGAGGATATCATAAGCCGATAACGGCAAATCTGTCTTAGTCAGCGCGTCGAGCACATCACTCAGCAAAGAGGTGGTCCGGCCATTTCGGGTATTGGAAACCTGATGGACGCCGCGAGAAGGATGCGTGACATGTTCTTTCATCGGGAAA
Organism: Acetobacter sp. DmW_136; assembly: GCF_008690365.1. Classification (NCBI taxonomy): domain Bacteria; kingdom Pseudomonadati; phylum Pseudomonadota; class Alphaproteobacteria; order Acetobacterales; family Acetobacteraceae; genus Acetobacter; species Acetobacter sp. DmW_136. The sequence continues at coordinate 20,328 of NZ_VHON01000004.1, read as the reverse complement.
CCGTATCCATCACAAGGATTGGCCCCGGAATCGCACCGTTTGGGTCACTGGCCGGGAGACGATGGAGGCAGCCAGGTTCGCCTTCAGCAGCTCCCTTGATAAACGCAACGGCGAAAGGCGGCAGGGTACTAACGATGCCGCTCTTCGGGTCCTGATTGCTGCACCATTCCGCCCCGGTGCGCCCATAGCCGCAGATCAGCCTGAGCGCATCAGGAGGAAGTTCGAATATTGCATCACTACTGAGGGAGGCCATCAGTCGGATGTGCTGTCGGATGCCTCCCGTCAAAGCAGCGAACAGAGAGGATAGATCCACGACATCCGTCAGAATGACGGGAGGCCAATCCTGACGCACAGCCGGGGTTGCAAGGTAATCCGCGATCTCCGAAGGCATGCCGGAGAGAGTGAGAGGAGACGGGGAGCCCGACCAGCCTGTGACCGACTTCTCCCAAGCTGCTGGAACCCTGCGACCCCATACGACCATATCAACATCGGGCCGTTGCAGATCCATCACAACGGCCGCGTGGGCACAGGCGACTACATGTGGTGCGGGACAGCCAAGAGCGGCGTCTTCTGGTGTATCGACTTTCGCTGCGGGCCAACTCTCCATGAACAGCATGACACCGGGACTCTCCTGCGGCGCACGCGCTGGCGGGGGCATGTTCATCGAGACGGGATGTTGCTGTGTGGAAGACGGCATGGCTCCGGCGCTTGACGAGAAGTGGGCGATGTTCATAATGTTATATTATAACATAACATAGTCAATGCCGGGACGAGGACTGAATGGACACATTGATTGAAACGCCCCGAAAAATCCGGGTGCGACCGACACGGGCTCAGGCGGAAGAAGCCGTGCGGACTCTGCTCGCCTGGACCGGTGACGATCCTGATCGTGAGGGACTGGTCGGCACGCCCGGCCGTGTGGTGCGGGCCTATGAAGAGTTTTTCGAGGGATATCAGGACGATCCGGTCGCCCTTCTGGAGCGGACTTTCGAAGAAACCGGAAACTACAATGAAATGGTGGTGCTGCGCGACATCCGGCTGGAATCCCATTGTGAACATCATATCATTCCACTGATTGGCAAAGCGCATGTGGCTTACCTGCCCGACAGGCGGGTAGTCGGCATCAGCAAGCTGGCGCGGCTCGTGGACGTCTTTGCCCATCGCCTCCAGATTCAGGAAAAACTGACAGCCCAGGTCGCCGACACAATCCAGAGTGTTCTGCAGCCGCGCGGCGTTGCGGTGGTGATCGACGCGGCGCACCAGTGCATGACCACACGTGGGGTGCGTAAGCCGGGCGTGAGCATGGTCACCAGTCGCCTGTTAGGCGAGTTCGAGACCTCGGAACCTTTGCGTCGCCAGTTCTTCGCTATGGTGGGAATAGGGGGCGTATGATGGGCGAAACTTTCCCCTCTGCATCAACAGCGTTCCAACCTCGTGTCTCTATCGAGCAGGTCGAGGAAGGAACCGATCTTGCCCCGCGTTTTGACGCTAGCGGATTGCTGAGCGTGGTCACGACGGACGCGGAGAGCGGGGATGCCATGATGGTCGGCGTCATGAACGCCGAAGCGCTCGCCCGTACCATCGAAACCCGCGAGGCGCATTACTGGAGCCGGAGTCGCCAGTGTCTCTGGCGGAAAGGCGCCACGAGCGGGCTGATCCAGCATGTCATCGAAATGCGGATTGATGACGATCAGGACGCGGTCTGGTTGCGGGTGCGCACCGCGGGCACAGGAGCGAACTGCCATGTGGGTTATCGAAGCTGTTTTTACCGGCGTGTCGATCTCACTGCTGATGAAGTCGTTTCGGCGTCATCCGCTGAACTCGTCTTTTGCGAAACGCACAAGACCTTCGATCCAGTCGCTGTCTATGGCGACGTTCCGAACCCAACACAGCTTTAGAGGAGAAAAAACCATGGACAACAGACTTCCCGTCACCGTGCTGTCCGGCTTTCTGGGCGCGGGCAAGACGACCCTACTCAATCATGTGCTAAATAACCGCCAAGGCTATAAGGTCGCGGTGATCGTAAATGACATGAGCGAGGTCAATATCGACGCCGATCTGGTGCGCGATGGTGGCAGCAATCTGTCGCGCACCGATGAGAAGCTGGTCGAAATGACCAATGGCTGCATCTGCTGCACCCTGCGCGATGATCTGTTGCAGGAAGTTCGGCGGCTCGCAGAGGAACGGAAATTCGATTATCTGCTCATTGAATCCACAGGCATCGCAGAGCCGCTGCCAGTCGCCGCGACGTTCGAGTTCCGTGACGAGAATGACGTCAGCCTGAGCGATATCGCACGGTTGGATACGATGGTGACGGTCGTGGACGCGGTCAATCTCCTGCGCGACTATTCCTCCAGCGACTTCCTGAAGGATCGGGGCGAAACAGCCGGAGAGGATGATGATCGCGCACTGGTCGATTTGCTCGTCCAGCAGATCGAGTTTGCCGATGTCGTGGTCATCAACAAGGTTTCCACCGCCACGCCAGATCAGGTGGACGCGGCGTGGAAGATCATTCGCGCGCTGAATGCGGACGCCGATATCATCGAGACCGATATGGGACGGGTTCCTGTTGAACGGATCCTGAATACCGGTCGCTTCGATTACGACAAGGCGCACCAGCATCCGTTGTGGTTCAAGGAACTTTACGGGTTTGCCAATCATGTTCCCGAAACGGACGAATATGGCATCCATAATTTCGTCTACCGGGCGCGTCGTCCGTTCGAGCCCGCAAAATTCCAGGCTTTTCTTGACCGGAACTGGCCGGGTGTCGTACGTGCCAAAGGTCATTTCTGGTTGGCCACGCGCCCGGACTGGGTAGGAGAAATGAGTCAGGCCGGAGCCCTTGTGCGGAGCGAAGCAATGGGGTTGTGGTGGGCCGCGATTCCGAAAAACCAGTGGCCGGACAGCGATCAGTGGCGGGATTTTGTTCTGGGGAACTGGGATTCCGTCTATGGCGACCGGCGGCAGGAAATCGTCTTCATCGGCACGGCGGAGATGGATGAAGCAGGACTGCGCCGGGATCTTGACGCCTGTCTTGTGCCGGATCTTGGAGATACCCCTTTCGAGCCGTCACGCTACGCACGACTGCCCGATCCTTTTCCGGTCTGGCGTCGCCAGTCGGAAAATCTTGAGCACGCTTGAATGGGTGATTGCGATTCATCTACGTAAAGTGATTTTCTTATGAAAATACGAGCTGTTATCGCTTGAGAACCCAATATGGCTTGGAGATCGATCTGGTTGATTTCCAAGGCTCGAAATCTGCGAGCGACCGATCTTGTTAATCCGACCGATCATACCGATCCGATCCAGAAGGTGATCATCGAGATGATGGGCGGCGGAGTGGATTATTTCTTCGAAGCGATCGGTCGCGTTGATGTCATGCGCGCTGCCCTTAAGCGCGGCCATAAGGGCTTGGGGGAATGCACGGTCATCGGTGTTGCCGGGGTACGGCCTTGGAGGGTAAAAGGGCGTTCGCCGTTACCCGGCATGGTCGATGAATGGCTGGCGGGAAAATTCAGCGTCGATCCCTATATCACCCACAACATGACGCATGACTGGATCAATACGGCATTTGATCTTCTACATCGGGGGGGAGGTCATTCGTTCTGTCATGCACTATCAGCCGGGCGAAACCCTGTCGAATGACCTGCTTGGCGAAATTCTGGCCGATCTTTGAGGCGGCCGATCTTCAGGAGACAAGACGATGGCTATGCTGAGACCCAATCCGCGTGGTGACTTTCCCGTGGTTGCCGCAATTGCGTTTGTCGATCCCACTGCGATTCTTTGCGGTCATGTGATCGTCGAAGGTGATGTGTTCATTGGCCCCTATGCCGTCATTCGGGCCGATGAAGCTGATGAAAATGGCCATGTCGAGCCCATCCGGATCGGGAGTGGAGCCGATCAGCCACAATCCTGTTGTCCTGGCCCTGGAAGACGATCTCAATACACCGTTGGCGCTCAGTGCGCTTTTCGGTATTGCCCGCAAACTTCGTCACACTGATCCCGGCGAGAAACGCTTTCGGTTGAGACATGAACTCGTTGCCGCGTTATCACTGCTCGGCCTCGACCTGGAGAGCGACGGTTTGGAAATCCGACGTCATGGAATCAATGCAGCACATGATGCGGTCGTGGCGGATATGGTGGCGCAACGTGATGCGGCGCGTCGTCGGAAATGCTTTGTCGGGATGACGACAATGGGGGATAACGGAATGTCTGTCTTAGACATAATAAACAAAAAAGCTGCTATTCGTGTGCAAACGGTCTATGCAGCTACGTCATCATTCCGGTCTTGAAACCCGGATCGAGCGCGACAGGATATCACTGCGTATTTTGAACATTACGGGTGAAGGCTATCGAAGGAATACCACGCAGGACGGATAATCAGTCGCGCCCCCATCGCCATCGCCATGGTTTGCCGTCGCCTTTAACGAACAAAAGAGTAAAGAATCCGACTGTAAACAGGACGTAGGCGACAGGGATCATCCAAGCCGACCAATTCAGAAATTGTGTAGTAACGGGAACCGCGACCATCAAAATACAGTAAAGAATCGTTGAAACCCAACCGGCAAAATTCTTGGGTCCAATACCAATGCCGTAAATCTTTACGCCAAACCACGGATAACTCATAAGCCCTCCCCAGCGCATATTACGTCGGATGCCGTTTACATTGCGGTGTCCGAACGAATCGAATGGCAACGGGCAGTCTTCCCGTAATTGAAAGCGGTGTGGACTGTGTTCCTACGATTTCTTATCCGAACAAGGTATTAGTTTCCAGCTTCAATCTGTCGCGGTTCGCTTGACTGTGTCGGCTTTAGGCAATGGTCACGGCCGCTTTGATGTCTGACATGAGGCGGAAGCTGACATAGCTGTGGATGCATAAGCTGTACGCTTTATGAGGGTAGGGGCATTTATTTCAGTAAGAGGTTATGTGCGTGCCGAGAAAAGTTCATTAAAACAGCCTATTAATCCCGCTTGGTTCTCAATTTGCGGTTGCAGCAACTTGAGAACCAATCCTGCCCCCCGCAAACAAAAATAAGTGTTTGAAAAGACAGAAGAAAAGCCACCCTCAAGGGCGGCTTTTTTGTAATTAAATCACACCGCAGGATGCAAATGGGACTGAAAGCGCAGCGTAGGTTGGGCTGATTTCACGTGTGCGTGAAGGTGGGAGCGAGGTCATTTTGACGGAAACAGATTCTCCGTCATGAAGTCGATGAACACCCTGAGCTTCGGTGGGAGATAGGGGCTGGACGGCCACAGAAGACGAAATACCCCAGAATGTTCGGTATGGTTGGACAGCACAGGAAGGAGGTGTCCGGTCCTGAGATGCTCGTGGAGCACGAAGTCCGGCAGGCTGACGATACCCAGCCCAGCTTCCGCCATGCTGATCAGCGGTTCCAGCGCCGAGGCAACAACGGTTGCCGGGAGTTCAATGGCCCCAGCCGGGCGATCCTGCCGCAGTGGCCATGCTTCCAGTTTTCCGGTTGTAGGATATCTGTGGCGCAGACAGACATGATGCACTAGATCCGCCGGTTTGATGGGTGTGCCATGGCGCTCCAGATAGATAGGACTGGCAACCAGCCGGTGATGGAACGTGCCGACGACACGGGTCATCAGGCGTGCGTCCGGAGCATCTCCAGTCCGGAGAACAACATCGAAGCCTTCGCCGATAACATCCACGAGACGATCGGTGAAATCAAGATCGGGCTCGATCTCCGGATAGGTCTGGATAAAGGTGTTGACCGCCGGCATCAGCAGCATGCCCACCATGGGGAGGCTCACGCGCAGACGTCCCGATGGTGTGGCGTGTGTATCGGCCAGTTCCTGTTCGGCAGCCGCGACTTCTTCCAGGATCCGACGGCAGCGCGCCAGAAAGAGATGTCCTTCCTGAGTCAGCGTGATCGTTCGCGTGCTGCGATGAAACAGCCTGGCGCCGAGACGCCCTTCAAGACGTGCAATGGCCTTGCCGACCGCAGAGGCGGACAGGCCCAGTTGCTGACCGGCGGCCGTGAAGCTGCGTGTTTCCGCAGCCTGTATGAAAATGGGAAGAGCACTCAGACTGTCCATCGCATGATCCGGCTATTGCGGACATTTCTGTCCATTATGTATGAAACTATAGCCTGATTAATCTGGAGCAGGGACCATCTTATCGTGAGGGCAATGAGCGGCGGCAAAGCGACAGACAGCTTTGCGCCACGACATGCTTTGGGGTGGGTGATTCCATGACTTCAGAAACGATTGAATGCAATCTGTCCACATCGGGACGTCTGCCACTGGGAGGCCTCCTGGCTTTGGCCACGGCCGGGTTCATCACCATCCTGACCGAGGCTCTGCCGGCAGGCCTGCTGCCCCAGATGGGCAGGAGTCTGAACGTATCGGATGCGATGGTGGGGCAGCTTGTCACACTGTACGCAATCGGTTCCCTTGTCGCGGCCATCCCGCTGACCAGCGCCACGCAGGGCTGGCGACGGCGCAGGCTGCTGCTCTGTGCCCTGATGATTGTTCAAACTGGACAATTTCATCGCTCTGCAAGCGTGTGCTGACAGGGCCTGCTGGCACAGCAAAGTCAGTGTGGAAACATCGGCGGAGATGCATCATCTGCTCGGATGGAGAGCAAGGTCGCATTGCAAGGCTTCTGGGGGGATAATCAGTCCAGATCGTCGAGATAGCGCGATAGAACTTCCCGGCTACTCTGCATGGTGGCGATCCGTTCATCGATTTTCTGACGGTCTACACGCAGGAGCGCGCGGAGATCATTGCAGGGGTGGAAGTTGGGTTTTTCGTCGATGACGCACGGCAGAATACGACGGATTGCATCGAGTTTCAGTCCCGCATCGCTCAACATCTGGATACGGCGGACAGCGATTTCGTCGTCCTCGTCGTAGTCGCGACAGCCGAAAGCTTTTCCATCATCGGTTTCTCGCTCGGCGCTGCGATCGCCATAGCGGCTACGGCCGAGCACAAGGAGAGAATACGGTCGCTCGTCCTGTTGAACGGCTTTGCGCATGCGGGAGATGCCCGGTCGCAACTGGAGTTCAGGTTCTGGCGCGATCTGATCGACCGTGACCGCGATGCGCTGGTGCGTTTGATCCTGCTGACGGGCTTTACGCCTGAGTGGTTCGATGCCCTGTCTGTCGAAGACGTGGACGCCATCATGAGCCGTATGGTATCGGAGACCAACTGGTCGGGCATGAGGCGCCAGATTGATGTCGATCTGCTTGTCGATGTCCGCCGGGAGACCGCCAGCCTGTCATGTCCGACACTGGTGATCGGTAGCCTATACGATCACATGGTGTCGCCTGCGCATAGCCGCGAACTGACACGCCTGGTTCCGGGCGCGCGGCATGTTGAAATCGCATCCGGTCATCTGGCTCCGATGGAGCACCCGTCGCGGGTTCTGGACGTCATCGAGCCATTCTTGCGCACTACGCCAACATCATGATGGCGGTTCGGCAATCTCGTTCTTGTCAGGGAAGAACGAGATTGCCCTGCACCATTTGTTAAAAATAGAATTCATCATAAAAGAATTCTATGGACATCAAGTGGCTTGAAGATTTCATCACGCTAGCGCGGTTGCAGAGTTTTTCACGCGCAGCGGAAGAGCGCCATGTGACGCAGTCGGCTTTCAGTCGTCGTATTCAGGCTTTGGAAACATGGGTGGGAGTCCCATTACTCGATCGCAGCCGCTTCCCTGCGACTTTAACGCCAGAAGGACGTCGCTTCAGGGAAACGGCGGAAGAGACCCTTCGTAATCTTCTTCACAGTCGTGCATCGCTGACGGCGTCTTCGCAAAATGATGTACCAACCATAGCCGTGGCAGCGCTGCACACGTTATCGGTTACGTTTTTTCCTCAATGGCTTTCTGAAATCGAAAAGTCCATCGGACCATGTGGTAGTCGCTTGTTGCCAGATGACTTCCATAACTGCATGGCCGCTATCGTCGACGGTTTCTATGATTTTTTTCTGACCTTTTATCATGAAGCTGTTCCTCTGCTTCTTCATCCAAACCAGTTTCCTCATTGTATTGTTGCTCAGGACTTTCTTGTTCCTGTTGGTCTTCCTTTACACAAGCCTCAGTCAAGCTTCCTATCTCCCTTGCTGACCTATAGTCCGAACTCATTCCTCGGCCAGATATGCCAGTGTCAGGAAGCGCAGGCCGTTCTACCTTACGGGCCTGATACTGTTCGGCATGTGAATGAAAATGCCATGGCAGAAGGGCTCAGGAAGATGGTTCTGGCAGGGCACGGACGTGCATGGTTGCCCAGAAGTCTGATTGAAAAAGACCTCGAAACCCATGAGATGATTGCCTTGGGGAAAGAAATTCCTCTGGAAATCCGACTGTATCGCAAAGCAGAACATACGCGTTCGGTTGTCGAACAGGTCTGGCAGGCATCTCAGCAGATCGCCTTATGCAAATAAGGAATAATCCAGACTGAAGCGGCATTGGACGGGGTGCGATGGCTCCTTTAGGCAGGCCTGAGTGTTGTCGGAAGCGGGCGGGCCGAGCCATCGTGTTGAATAAAGTAAAAGCTGTCATGCTCTGCCTGAGCTTAAGCTTGCTGATTGATGCACCCCAAAGTCACGCTCAAACCTTCCAGACGAGCGCGCCGGTGGCCTTGGTTGAAGATGTCACGGTTGGCCGTATTTTAATGCAAAAAGATGCGGATCGTCCGATAGCTCCGGCTTCCATGACAAAAATCATGACAGCCTATGTGATTTTCGATCTGATTGACCAAGGAAAAATGAGGCTGGAGCAAGCCATCACAATCAGCCCATCAGTGTGGAAGAGATGGCACGGTAAGCAGGGCGGCGCGACAATGTTCCTCCGTGCGGGCGAGACTGTCTCGGTTGAAAATCTTCTCAACGGGATGCTGGCCGTCTCAGGAAACGATGCCACATACGCGCTGGCTTCGAGTATTCCCGGTGGCCTCGATGCGTTTGTCGCATTGATGAACAAGGCGGCCCCGAGCATCGGGCTGGCCGACAGTTATTTCAGTTCACCCAACGGGTGGTCGGACAATGATACAACACGGACAACAGCGCGCGACCTGGTTCTTTTAGCCCGGAAGACAATTGAGCGTTTTCCTCAATTTTATGTAAAATTCTACCAACAGAAAGAATTTCTGTGGGGTAAAAGTCCAACCGGACAGTTGATCCGACAACATAACAAGAACCCGTTGTTTGGCCACATAGACCGCGCAGACGGACTGAAAACCGGATTTACGACAAATGCCGGCTATTGTTTCACCGGTTCGGCAACAAAAAACAATCATCGCATTATCATGGTGATCGCAGGTTTGCCTTCTGCACATGCACGCACTGAGGAGGCGATCCGTCTCATGCAAATGGTCCTGGGCACTATCCCTTAGAAATTTTTACCAAAGTAACGCATTCCCCTACGAGATGAGAAAGGTTTTGAGTATGTCTATTGTTTTTCTCAATGGCGCATATGTCCGTGCTGAAGATGCGCGTATTTCCCCTTTTGATCGAGGTTTCACATTTGGAGAGGGCGTTTACGAAGTCTGTATCGCTGTAAATGGAAAATTCGTTGATGCTCCAGCGCATTTCGCCCGTCTGGATCGTTCTCTTGCCGCATGCGGTATAGCCCCCCCTCCCGAAAGGGCGGATCTGGACAGCATCATGCAAGAACTATTGCGAAAAAATGATGTCACAACAGGACTAATTTATCTTCAGGTAACATCCGGCGTATCTCCGCGCAATTTCACGATCCGTCCTGAGGGGCGATCCACACTTCTGATGCTGGCGCAGGCTTCTGACTTTGAACAGACCTCTGCCTTTCGCGAGGGTATTCATGTCCAACTGCGAGAAGATATTCGCTGGCTCCACCGCGACATCAAGACGACCATGTTGATGCCTCAGGTTATGGCCAAACGTGATGCCCTTGCTCATGGTGTGTCCGATACGTTGTTCTACGACGAACAGGGGATTACGGAAGGGGCCTCCTCAAATGTGTTTCTGGTGGATGCATATGGAACGCTTGTGACGCGGCCCTTGTCCAATCGACTGCTGGCAGGATGTACGCGTGAGCGTATTCTGGATCTGGCAAGGGGAGCAGGTTTCTCTATTGAGAAGCGTCCGATCCAACGTGCTGAACTTGCGACGGCAACAGAGTGTTTCGTGACCAGCGCGACCTACCTGATCGCACCAGTTCTTACGATTGATGGCGTCTCAATTGCCGACGGCCAGGTCGGGCCAATCACACGCACGCTTCAGCGTTTATACTGCAATTATATGAACGACTGAATCCTGTGTGGAACAGGATCTTGCCTATACAAAGCCCAGCATTGCTCCTGACAGGAACAGTGCTGTCAGAACAAGTGAGAGATAGGTCTGCTGCGAAAACCGAGCCTCAGACGATTATGATTGATGCGACGTATCTCAAGGCGCACCGCACGGCTTCGAGCCTGCGGCTAAAAAAGGGGATCCAGGCCGCCTGATCGGTCGCACCAAAGGCGGTATGAATACCAAGCTGCATGCGGTCACCGATCAGAACGGACGACCGCTGAGCTTTTTCATGACTGCGGGGCAGATTAGCGATTATACCGGTGCCGCTGCCCTGCTGGACAGTCTTCCTGCAGCAGAATGGATGCTGGGAGATCGCGGGTATGACGCCGACTGGTTCAGGGACGCCCTGGAAGAGAAAGGTATAAAGCCCTGCATTCCAGGACGGAAATCTCGCGGAAAACCGGTCAAATACGACAAGCGAAAATATAAACGCCGCAATCGCATCGAGATTATGTTCGGAAGGCTCAAGGACTGGCGGCGGGTCGCAACCCGCTACGACAGATGCCCGACCGTCTTCTTCTCAGCCGTCTGCCTCGCCGCAACCGTCATCTTCTGGCTATGAGTATCCGTCTTGGTCAAGTGTGACGTGGTTCCCATAATCGGTCATTGCGTAACAGAACGTTTGCCAGAATGACGAGACGCCTCATGAGAGCTGTCAGAGCCACTTTTGCATGCTTTCCGGTAAACTTTCTTGCGTGCCGCGGATTGATCCGTGAGAATAGGATGCTGGCCTTGGCTAGATGACTCTCCAGTTGACGATGGAAAGGGCCGGTCGCCTCGAAGACAACATGTACAGCACGTTGCCTACCAATCCACCGTAGAAGCGTTCTGAGGCCTTTCGTATCGTTGGAAGTCTGGATCAGGTCACCAGATGGATATTGAGCGGCATCAAGATGATCCTTGGAAACGTCAATGCCAACAACAACGGCATTACTCTCCAGCTTGGCGCATGTCTGTGCCATTTCCCATTGTCCTATGCTTGTCATCCGGGATTTTCTCCCAGGTATCCGTTCAGGCCCGAGGAAAAGAAGAGGCGATCATACTCATTCGCGGCCCATCATGGCCTGTCCTGACCCGACCCGCTCTCTCCAGCAGTCAGGAGGTGGCCACCTCCTGACTGCTGCCTTTATCGCACATACAGCGACCCGGATTTCATAAGACAAGTCCTGAGCCTAAACGCTCCGGGAACGGCCCGGTGCATACGCTCGCGATCACGGAAGCAGGTGTCGGCGGCGATCGCCTCGATAGGAATAGCGGAATGCTCCAGATGCTCGCGCGCGGCTTACCTCGATCAATGACTTGCCGATCGATATCGGTGCCCGGCTTTTTCATTGGTCGCAGGGGAGGCGACCAGTGGGCCACCCAAGTCTTTCGGATTTGGGGTTGTAGAGAGCGACAAGGCAATTGATCAAAAAAATCTTCCTCTTCCCCAGTCATTTAGCTATGCTGCCAACCGTTCAACGAACCTCCTGACAAGTAGCAGTTTTCTTTAGTTGCGTGCTCCTGCAACCAGATTTCCATCATAATTCACTCACCATCGACGTGTAGAACCCGTTGCCGTTAGCCTCATGAGGTGTATGGCAATGGGTCTCTTTTTGTTCTCCTTGTCGTTAAGATCGCCTTCGCGTAGTTAAAATGCGAATAGTTCTTATTTAGAAGGACGACTCTGTGTAATTGGGTCGCAGTGAGTGTGGAAAGGTACTTCCGTGGCGGGCAACAGTGACCTGCTGACATGCTACCTCGCTAATCGCGGTGATCTGTTGAAATACGCAGCCGGGATAACGGGTGACTACGTACACGCCGAAGACCTCCTTCAGGAAGTCTGGATCAGGTGTCAATCCTCTGAAAAGCCTGAGAAGCCTCTGCATTTTCTGTATCGTGTCGTGCGCAATCTGGCCGTGGACAAATACCGCGCACAGGGACGTGCACGGAAGCGGTTTGTTCAGACAGATGACAGCACCATCGATTCAGTCCCGGCTCCCACAGCCGATGCTGAGACAAATATGTCTGGCCGTCAGGAATTGGCAGTCGTCATGGCGGCGCTTGATGGGCTTCCTGAAAAAACAAAACGTGCTGTTTTGTTGTGTCGGTTCGAAGGGTGGAAACTGCGGGAAATTGCGGTTGAGCTTGATATTCCGATAGGATCAGTGCATCGGATGATCGCGCAGGGGTTGGAGCATTGCCGTAAGCACCTCTATTCCTCTGAATAACTCTTTGTCGCACGAAAATAAATTATCCATGAACGTGTTCTTGTTGGGGCCTGTTGCAATGCTCCAAGGTGCAATGGCTACCCGAAAGGAATCTGTACATGAACGTGCAGGATGAGGTTGAAGAGTTTCAGCCTTCCAATGCAGCGGAATGGTTTCTTGTGTTGCGTGATGATCCAGATGACGTAAGCCTTCGGGCGCGCTTTGAGGTCTGGCTCAAGGAAAAGCCAGAGCGCCAGCGGGAATGGGCACAGATTTCGCATACAATGTCGGTTCTGCGCATGGTAGAGCCAACTCAGGACATGGCATCTCCTGTTGTACTGAAATATCGTGCTACGGTTGTCCGGCGGCGAGTGGTTGCATCGTTATCGCTTGCCGCTGCTGCCGTTGTGGCGGGAGTCATCTGGGGGCCAGATGCGCTTTTGCGCTTGCGGGCGGATCATGTGACTGGGTGGGCGGAAACGCGTACGATTGCCCTTGCTGATGGCAGTCAGATTATCATGGCTCCGGAGAGCGCTATTGATACAGACGATACAAAAGGACAGCGGGAAGTTCGCCTATTGAAGGGTGAGGCTCTGTTCACCGTCATGCATGATCCGGCTCATCCTTTTAGGGTGATTGCTGGCCATTTTACGATTACAGATGTGGGCACCGTGTTTGATGTGAAGGCAGGCGGAGGCGGAACCGAGGCGGTTGCTGTTCGTGAAGGGCGTGTGTCGATTGTGAATGCTGGTTCTCACGATGCTCCGGTTTTACTGGACGCTGGACAGGCCTTTCAGATGAAGGCCGGTAAAGGCATGACTGACGCTGTTGTTCCGCAGGAGGTCGGTCTATGGGCGCAGGGGTTCTATGTTGCTCATAGTCAACCCGTTTCCGAAGTGGTTGGCACGTTAAGTCACTATATGCGCGGGACTGTTCTGGTGCGTGGTCATGGCCTTGGCGCAGAGAAGGTAAGTGGGCTGTACAAGCTTTCCAATGCACGATCAGCCCTTCAGACATTAGCGGATGGCCAGAATGCGCGTGTCTGGAATGTCACACCTTGGCTGACTATCCTTAATCGCTAATTTTTTTTCGCCTTGGTGCGATTAAAAACGATCCTTCGTTCGTGTTCACAATAACGAGGAAAATGCGTGTCATTCTCATATGGCAACCGCAACCTCAATAGAATGGACATGGCCGAAAGGGCACGCAGATTATGGCGCGGACAGGTTGGACGGTTTCTCATTCCAAGGCTTTTTGGGCGCGAAGAGCCTTATTTCTTGCTTCATCAACCATGTTGGGTGGTGCTGCCATCGGCACAGTATCCGCTACGGCAGCTCCGGTTGTATCTATTGCCACAAAGTCGTTCCAGATCAGCCCCCAGTCTTTGGCAAACGCTTTAACCACTTTTGGGATGCAAAGTGGCTGGCAGATATCGGTGCCTGATACTCTTACAGCAAAATTGAGCAGCCCAGGCGTGTCTGGTAGTTTTGCGCCTGATATTGCTCTTTCTCATTTGCTGGCAGGAACAGGCCTTACTTATCAGGTTTCAGGCTCTCACAGCGTTATTATCAAAAAAGCTTCTGCCAGCATCACGCTTGGCCCTGTTCGTGTAGGGGGGACAGTCACGCATCAAAATCCCACGGGGCCTAGAGTAGGATACGTTGCCACGACTACGATGGCTGGAACTAAAACTGACACACCACTTACGGAAATTCCCAACTCGATTTACGTCGTGACAAAACAACTGATGCAGGATCAGCAGCCACAAAACGTGGCTGAAGCACTTCGCTATACGCCAGGGGTATATTCGGAAAGCCTGGGAAATTACCAAAATGGAAGCGGTATAGCAGGAAGCGCGCAAGGGATAGAACAACGGGGGTTCGATACTTCGAACTTTGTCGATGGTCTGCAACTTAATAGTGCAAGTGCCGGAGAGACTGCTTTTATTGAAAGAATTGAGGCTATCAACGGACCTGCTTCTGTCATGTACGGTCAGACAAATCCCGGTGGCATGATCAGTACCAGTCTAAAAAAGCCTACTGATACGCCGTTACATCAAGTTTCAGTTGGTTTTGGTAGTTGGGGTCGCTATGAAACGACGGCTGATATCAGTGATAAGATAACAAAAAATGGAAATCTACGTTATCGTATCGCGGCGATCGGAGTGACTTCCGGGACGCAGGTTGATCATATTGACTATCATCGTGTCGGGGTTCTTCCGTCTATCACGTGGGACATTGATCATAAAACATCCCTGACTTTGTTAGGAATGTATATGTACACGCCTGGCAACGGTACGAATTATATGCAGTATCCGACATGTGGCACATTAATTCAAAATAGTAGTTGTCCCCGGATACCTCGAAATACGTTTGCTGGGTATAAAAGCTGGAACCAGCAAGGCTCTAAAGAAGCTATGTTTGAAATGATGTTCAATCATAAATTCAGCGATGTTATTTCTTTTTCTCAAGTATTTCGGTATGAAGACTCTCGTAGTAAAACGGAGGATACTTATAGTAACGGCTACAGTACTAACGGTTATGAAAACTCATACACAGAGCTTACTCCATGGTCGATCCGAGGTCGTTCTCAAACTATTGGATTGGATTCCCGTATTTATGGAAAGTTTTCAACTGGACCTATGAAGCACACCTGGGTTGTTGGATCGGATTTTAGGGAGCTAAAATACACACAGAATGCGCTTTTTGACTATACCAACGACTACATACAGAACACGTATCGTCCTACACTAAATACGCCGGTATGTGTGGATATCAATTCTCCGTCCTGCGTGGTGTATGGCAGTGTTGGCCCTTACAATTATTTCCAAGAAGGAGTTTACTTCCAAGATCAGATTAAGTGGAAAGGATTATCAATTCTTCTGGGAGGTAGAGAGGACTGGGTGAGTTATGACAAAGATAGATATTCCGTAAATAACGACAATGATAATCATACAATTACTTACAAAAGACAAGCGGACACATTGCAACCGCAACATGCGTTCACGTGGAGAGCGGGTTTAATATATAATACTAAATTTGGTTTATCGCCTTATTTCAGTTACTCGACCTCCTTTGTTCCGCAGGCGGGTCAGACAAATTATTTGGGACAATCATTTGCTCCTTTAACAGGCAAGCAGCTTGAAGCGGGACTAAAATATAAGGTACCACATAAGGATATTCTACTGACAGCGGCAGCGTTTCATATTGATGAAAATCATTATCTTATAAACGATTTAGAGCATTCTGGATTTAGTACAGACGGGGGACGAGTGCGGTCTCAGGGTTTTGAAGTGTCGGCAAATGCGAATGTTACAAAGGATCTGCGTTTTGTCGCATCCTACACTTATACCGACATCCGGTTCGCAAAGACTAACGAAACTGCGCAACGGGAAGATATCTATGGAAACTATTATGGTAATGCGGTTTCAGAGGCTGGAAAAGCAGTTCCTTACATGCCGCGCAATATGTTTTCAGTCTTTGCAGATTATACTGTCCCATCAAAGTGGGCAAAGGGGTTGGGTATAAACTGGGGAATGAGGTACGTCGGATACTCTTACGTAGATAACGTAGAATCATTTAAAACGCCCTCGTACATATTATTTGACATTGGAGCTCATTATGATTTCGGACAAATTAACACCGCGTTGAGAGGACTAAAAGCGCAATTATCTGTATCGAATCTCACAAACAAGTATTACGTAACGAGCTGCGATGGTTACTTCTGCTATGTTGGTCAAGGACGCCGCCTATATGGGAACCTGACGTATAACTGGTGAAATTTCTCCGCCCCGAACTACGACATCTTTTCCCTATTATTTTTAGCATCTTACCCCTCGTCTAAATGTCAAACTCGTGGGGCAGCCTCGCAGCAAGAAGCGTGGACTTGTCCCCGGCAAGATGTGTGTGGGGCGTCCCTGCAATTTCCATAAGGTCATGCCGCAAGGCG
The DNA here is from genome assembly GCF_008690365.1 of Acetobacter sp. DmW_136. Classification (NCBI taxonomy): domain Bacteria; kingdom Pseudomonadati; phylum Pseudomonadota; class Alphaproteobacteria; order Acetobacterales; family Acetobacteraceae; genus Acetobacter; species Acetobacter sp. DmW_136. Next base: position 3,889 of record NZ_VHON01000004.1, on the reverse strand, counting down.
TGAGAACTCAATGTAATCAGAAAAGAGGGAGGGGCTGCCTGACAGGTGCGGCATGTTTTGCCGTACCCGGTCGGTGGCTCCCCAGCCGAAAGGATTGTCCCCATGCCATCCGACATCCGGCATTCCGAGGCCGATCTGGCCATCCTCAGAACTCTCCCGGCCTCCGCCCTTGCCCGGGGCCTTCATGCGGCGCTGGTTCCACTATGGCGACGATTACAACGATATGCGCCAGCACTTTCAGATCGGTGCGCTGGCGCTGACAGACCGGTTGGGATATCTTGGCCCGGTAACCCTGTGCCGAGAGCCGTAAGATATGGCACAGCCTCTCGATTGGACATTCGTGCCGATGTCTATAGATGAAGGCGAACCTCATGGTTTTTGGCTCGCGAAAAACTGGTGAACTTTTTTAGGATTTCCTTCTTCTCCCGCAGAATTCGGTTCTCCATGCGAAGACGTTCATTCTCACGGTCTCGCGCTTGAAATCTTCCGTATGTTTCATGGTCTCGTCGGTCTCCTGATACGAGCTTAAAACGCTCAGATAACCAGTACAAAGCCGTTACAAGTTCAAGAAACCTAGTAATCAGAAAGCTGCTGAACCATTCTTGATGTTGAATTGTTTACGAAGCTGGCAATAGCCCCAGCTCTCCAGAACGTGCCATTTATACAGTTTGTAAGTAATATTGAATTAAATAAATATATTTATAATTATAGTAATCAAATGTTTTTCATATTATTTATCATAAAATCCCATACGTATTGAGTAGGTATAGTCATTTTTGTCTCTCGTAAGCAAATTGCTCCCACATCTAATTCCATTTCTGGAAGAAATTTCAATGGTACATCGGGGTACAAACCTCTCTCTTTTAACAGACTTACAGGCACAAGGGTAAACGCATTGACAAGATTTACCAAATTTTCACTACCTACAGAAGAATTTATTTCAATACGTTGTTCCGGTAGAGAAAGGTTTTTAGCCTTAAGAATAAAATCAAACCGATCTCTCATCGCCATTCCTGGAACAGGAATAATCCATATTTTTTTAGAAAACTCGCTCCAATTTTCTAAAACATCAGGTATTGAATAAATTTTTTCATTATTTATCACTACATACTGCTCTCTTCCTAATACTTGAATTTTTAATTTCTTATCAGACTGTATATCTGAAACATTCGCAAAAATAAAATCATAAACATTATTTTTTAATCTAGACAACAAATAAGGCCGTGATGCGTATTCTAAAGTTAAATTAATACTGTGGTGTGCCTTTTTTATTTTAGAAATATTTATCAAAATAGGATTTTGCAACATTACTGCTTGAAATCCTATTTTTATATCTCCAATAATATTTTCTTTATGAAAAGAAATATTTGATAATAAATTTTTAAGTTCAAAATCTATTCTCTGGCCCGTTTCAATAAAATGTTTACATACAGAATTCGGAATAAAACAGCCATTTTTTCGAATAAATATCTTAATACCAATAATATTTTCTAACTCTAGACATGCTTTTGAAACAGCCGCGGGGGTTACATTGAGATGTTCTGCCGTTAGCCGAATGCTCTGAGTAGCTGCAAGTATCGCAATTATTCTAAAATATCGTAATTTTATATTATTTCGAAAATCATTTGGCATACTAGGAATGGTCATTTTTTAAAAACCCGTAAAAAATATAATAATTACAACATTAATATAATTAAATTATTTAAAATGCAATTATTTTTGGAAAAACCAAACAGTTTATGAATATCAAATTTTTTTCTCTGGCCTTTGTTATGAAAACATATACATTCATCGCAATTGGGCGTTACGCTATCCGTTATCCTTAATGACTTAGTGCGAATGGAATATCACCCAAAGAGGACGTCTTACGTAAGTTTTAAAGGATGTAATCAATGACTACTTCAGCATATACTAGCGGACAAATAGCAACCGGCGGTGTTTCAGATTTTCAAGAAATATTATCTTCTGGAGCAAAAGGGGAATACCAAACAATTACGTCAACCGGTGAAAAATACTCATATATAGCGGCGCGGTTCTAGTCGAGCAAAAGGGAAGTTCTAATTACGGAGCATACGATGGCGGTAAAATATTAGTTTACTCTGGAGGTACGCTTGTCGGTGGGAGTATTAATTCAGGTGGAACAGTTTTCACCACTCCTGGTGCCATTCTTTCTGGTAGTATTTCTGTAGTAAGTGGTGGGATATTATCACATTGGGATAAGACAGAGAGTGGGGGATCACTCGCATCAGGTGCATCAATTACCGTTTCTGCTGGTGGAATAGTTAATGGAATTACGGTTCTTTCTAATTCCTATATAGCCGATGGTGTTGATGGACAAGTCGCCAATACCATTGTTTCCAGTGGTGGCAATTTAAGTGTGGCTGGTACAGCTTCCAATACGACTGTCGATTCTGGTGGTGTTATAAAAGTTACCTCTGGAGGCACAGCCACAGATAGCACCATTAATGGTGGTTCGGCAGGTATTAGTGCGAATGGTGTTCTGAATACAGCTACGGTTGGAAGTAACGGTATAATAACCGTGAGCTCTGGAGGTTCCGCCAATGCTGTTACTGTAAATACATCAGGTGCTCTGGTCGTTTCAAAGGGCGGCATTCTTTCTGCTACGGTAGTTTCCAGTGGTGGCGAACTAGCTGTGGCTGGTACAGCTTCCAATACGACTGTCGATTCTGGTGCTGTTATAGAAATTACTTCTGGTGGCACAGCCACAGGCACGACTGTTAATAGCGGCGGTTTGGTTTATGCGGATAGTAATAGCATTCTAGACACAACCACCGTTTCCAATGGTGGACAGGTCAGCGTTGCCAGCGGTGCTACTATTTCCGGCACACTTACCCTAGAAAATGGCGGTTCCGCAACCATCTGGAACAACGTTGGCGGTTCTGTGGATCTGCAGGGAGGCAGCAACACCGGATTGGTCATCTCTGGGTTGGCATCAGGCGGAACACTCAATACTGTCATCAACGGGTTCGACGGCGCTTCTGCAAGCAATTCGGACAGCATCGAACTGGCCGGCGTAAAAGCGGCAGATGTCTCCAATGTAAGCTATCCCACTGCAAATCAAGTCCAACTGACACTGAACAATGGCAACACCATCACGTTGAACATTGTTGGTGTTGGCAATTATGGCTTTACCTTAACCGATGGTGCTGACGGTTGGCTAAGCTATGAGGTGTGCTTCCTCTCCGGCAGCATGATCCGCACACCAGAAGGCGATGTGGCGGTTGAAAACCTCCAGATCGGTGATCGGGTTGTTGCGCTTGACTGGAAGAACAATAAGGAAGCCTCCCACCGGGTAGCCTGGGTTGGCAAGGCGCATGCAACCGTTCGCCCCGAGCTCTCTGATGATGAGGCAGGATATCCTGTGCGTATTCTCAAAGATGCCATTGCGCAAGGCGTGCCCTACAAAGACATGCTGATTACGCCAGAACATTGCTTGTTCTTTGAAGGTAAGTTTGTACCCGCGCGTATGTTAGTGAATGGTGTTTCTATCTTCTATGATAAATCCATTACTTCTTACGATTACTATCACGTCGAAACCGAGCAGCATTCTGTCATTACGGCTGATGGTATGTTGACAGAAAGCTATCTGGACACGGGTAACCGCTCTTCTTTCCGTCAGGAAGGTAAGATTGCCACCCTGCGGAATGCCGCAAGGAATTGGGACAACGATGCTGGCGCTCCACTATGCGTGGAACGATCCTTTGTTGAACCTCTGTTTCACAAACTACTGAGCCGCGTTACCACCGGTGTGTCTACATCTCACCAAAATACAGCGCTCACAAACGACCCAGATCTACATCTCGTCACGGAAAGCGGGGCCATCATTCGCCCCATTCGCCATGATGGTGAGCGTTACAGCTTTATGCTG
>NZ_VHON01000048.1:0-608 GCF_008690365.1 Acetobacter sp. DmW_136 | reverse complement strand
GAAGATAGCAGTTATGGCCGTAATATCCATGAAAGGCGCGGCCTTCCTGATGGCCATGGATACGGTCATCGGTGGCATCCACATCCAGAACGATCCGGGCGGGTGCGCGCTCATGCTGGTCCATGAAAAGCGTCACGAACAGGGTAGCCAGGGCCTCATGATCAGCAATGATGCGGCAGTAACGATCTGCCTGCTGCCCACTGCGCTCCAACCGGTTCAGTGTAGATTTGCCAGCCAGTGCCGCACAGTTGGCCCGGCTTCCTGACAGACGTCCCGATACCAGACCCATGACAGGATCATGACGTAAAGCGTCATGGTCATTAAGGTCTTCATAGCCCAGTGCCAGGCCCATGATCCGCTGACGGACAAGGTCTTCAACCCGGTATTCCACAAAGGCAGGATGCCGCTCATCGCGAAAACATGCAGCAAAACGGCGACTGAACCCCAGACTATCATCGACCTGCTTTACCAGGATGACACCGCCATCCGAACTCATGCGACCCCCGTCAAAACGGGCTACAACACGCCGTCCATAGGAGGCTGGAAATTCATACGCGCCTGCGCTACACTCTGTCTGCATCGGGTTTTCTTATAGCTTACGAAAATTT
>NZ_VHON01000047.1:0-8373 GCF_008690365.1 Acetobacter sp. DmW_136 | reverse complement strand
CTGAGGCACGCTTTTATGCACAACAGAAATCACATGCATTAGCCGCTTAAATCAGATAAAAAACGTCTCCACAAAACCCGGGGCAATTCAATCAGACAAATTGTTCAACGTCTGGATGACCAGAATTTTGAACATCAGCACCGGATCAAACGGCGGACGTCCGCCTTTACTTCCGTCCGAATAGACTAGAGCCAGCTCCAGATCAGGGCGGAACACCTCAAAATCCACAGTCCGGGAAAAGGCCTCCAGCTGATCGCCAAGCCCGCTCAGCCGAGCAAGGCGCTCTTCAACATCAAAGAAACCAGGCTGCTTCATCTTCCACCATCCCCAATCAACGCCGAAGAAATGGAATCACACAGAACAGCTCAGAGCCAAAGGGTTTTTCGAACCCTCCATCTTGTTATATGCGTCTGCATACTGATGCCGCTGCGCGTATGAGAATGTGTACACCATGAGCCTGCCGCCCCTGATCGAAATCGGGGGCATTATACTGCACAGGGATGGGGGCTCAATGTATCAAACACGGCACATAGCAGTAAAAAAACTTTATTTTCTACGCTAACGAATATGAAACCCCACCGGAATCCGTCCCACCATGGGGGCGGACGCCGGTGCGGCACAGTGCAACCCACGGGCAGCGGCCAGCGCCTGTGCATCCAGATCATCATAGCCGGTACTCTGCACCAGTCGGGTGGCGGCAATACCCCCGTCTGCTGCCAGAGTGACCTCCACCACGCCTTCTCCTTCTTCGTGCAGATGCCGGGCCATGGGGGGATAATGCGTCTGCGGTGGGGTGCAGGTAAGCGTGCGCGCCCCGCTCCCTTTGGCCACATGCGCCACCGATGCCGCCGCCGATTGCACAGCAGCAGAGCCCTGAGCCGCAGGAGGTGTCGCTCCCTCTGGAGAATGCGAAGTCGGACTGGCCTTGGGTGGAGGTGGCACAGCCGCCTTGTGGAGCATTGGAGAAGACGGAGCGGAAGGCCGGTGCTCATGTGCGGAAGCGGCCTTCTGCGCGGCAACAGGCGCGGGCACACTCGCAGGCGGCAAGATATCGGTCATGGGCGGTACGGGTGGTGCATCCGCTGGCGTGACTGGCGCTTCCAGCGGGGAGGCAAGCGCCTCATCTGGCAGCGTCATCTCAGGGGGCTGCGCGGCATGAGTGAGGTTAGCCGCAGGAGGCACACTGAGCGGTTCTGCTTGCTCAGGAGATGGAGCGGGAACAGATTGCGGTTCCTGCGGCGGGGTCACAGAAGCGGGGTTCGCGGTGCTGGCGGGCCTGCTGGCCGGAGATTCAAACACCATCTCCACAGCTTTCTGCCCCGGTGCTTCAGGCGGATGTCTGGGGTGCAATGTCACCAGCAGGCAGGCTGTAATCACCCCGTGCCCCGCCACTGCCGCCAGAAGAGCCAGACTCCACACCCGGCTGGTCCGGCTCTGGCGAGCAGAGAACACGGCCCTCTCCGGCGGTGCCAGAGGAGGACAGATTTCCGGCGCACGCACGTCTGGCGTTAATGCACCGTCATCCTGCCCCAGTCTGCCGTGCGGTTTCACCCGTCCGCGTTCCTTTGTCCTTTGGTCCTGAACCGCCCATACCCACAACGCAAGGCAGATACACCCAAGCGCCCAAACGGCTGCGACTCCTTGCTACTCATGCCGCCTTACACGCGTGCCTGCCTGTTTTCCGCCCGTTTTCTGCGTGGTCTGTGTGGGCTTTTTCCGTAGTTTTATACCTCTGGCCGTTGCCTTCAATCAGAAAGATTACTTTCGCGGCAGTCACACGTTTGACACAAAGCCCCCAATAGACAAATAAAGCAAAGCCCCACCCCATTTTTGGGCCATCCTACCATGGCCCGCACAGACAGGAGTTCAGGCTGCTCTGATGGCTCGCCCCTCCCACTCTTTGCATACACTGCTGAAATGGCCGCTGGTGGTGGTGACACTGGTGGGCTTTCTCGGCCTGCTTGCCCTTCAGAGCTTTGCGCAACCGGATGAACTGCCCCGCACCACCATAGTCCGCCTTCTGGGCATGGATATTGCCGCTTCCCTCTCCGTCCCCGATGACGTTTTGGATGCAACGCCCGCTGGTGCAGTGTTCTCTGGCTCTACATCGTCTCACACAAGGCAGAAGAGTTCGGGCCTTACCTCACCAGAAGGTGCGGTAGGTCGTGCCCACCACATGGCTGCGGCCATGGCGGGTAAATCCACCCAGTCGCATTCCGGCCATCACCATAGGGCGGATGGGTGTCCACTCTGTCCGCTGCTCTCGCTACCAGCGGCGCTTCCCATGGCCGTAATGCTGGTGCCCCCACCCGTTCTGCGGTGGATGCGGCGTGGCAGTCATGCCTCCACCCCACGCGCACCGCCGAGCGTTTTGCTTGGTCTGCCCCCCTCATGTGGGCCTCCTGCCTGAACCAAAGCCTCTTCACGCCTTTCCGGCCCCATAACCGGAAAAGAGTTCTGTACGCTTTGTTTTCAGGATTGTTCTCATGATTACACTTATCAACCCACGCCGCGTGCCGACGTGGGCGTGGGTTATTGCCGCGGTGTACGCGGCCCCCACCATATCCGCCGCGCAGGAGCAAACAACGGCTGCACAGGGTAGTGCCAGACAAAGCAACACGGCCTCTGGCAGTTCCGTTGTCACCTTGCCCCGGCTGGATATCTCAACGGATGAGGAAGAGGAAACCTCCCTCTCGGATGCCCCGCTGACAGCGTCTTCGCCCGATGCTAGCTCGCAGCGCATGTCTCGGCTTTCCAGTCCGGACGTGTCCTCACTGTTTCGTAACCAGCCGGGGTTCAGTTCCTATGGCGGCGGGCGGCTGGCCAACCTGCCCGTGCTGAATGGCATGGCAGATGATCGCATCGCCACCATTGTGGATGGCGTGCGCATATCTCCCGCCTGCCCCAACCATATGAACCCCGCCCTCTCCTACATTGATCCGGACAGCGTGCAGACTGCCACCAGCATTGCGGGCTTGACCCCTGTCAGCAGCGGAGGCGACAGTCTGGGCGGCACCATTGATGTGGAGCGGGCAGACCCACGCTTTGCCCGCAAGGGAAAAATTCTTGTGACAGGCCGGGTGCGTGGTACCTACCGCAGCAATGGTGGGGCCTACGGGGCTTCAGGTTCCGTTACGGTTGCCAACCATCTGCTCAGCATCCGCTATACGGGTTCTTATGATCAGTCAGGCGATTATCGGGGTGGCGCGGGCATGGGCACCGTGCACTCCACCAATTACCTGACCTATAATCACGCCGTAACGGTGGGCCTGCACAAGGACAACCATCTGGTGGCCATTACCGTGGGGCAACAGGATACCCCGCGCGAGGGCTTTGCCAACCAGTATATGGATATGACCAACAACCGCTCCACCTTTGTAAACGGCAAATATACCGGATCATTTGACTGGGGCACGTTTGAAGCCCGCGGCTACTGGCAGCGCATTACCCACGCCATGGACATGCTGGCAGACAAGGGTGGCCATTCCGCCACTACCGGCATGCCCATGAACAATGCGTCCCGTCTGGCGGGCTATTCTCTCAAGGCCACCATTCCGCTCGGCCGTTTCCACACGCTCAAACTGGGCAGCGGGTTTGACCATGTGGGGCTGAATGACTGGTGGCCACCGCTGCAAGGCAGCATGATGATGGGGCCGGATACCTACCACAACATCAATAACGGTCACCGCGACCGGCTGGGCCACTATGCCGAGTGGGAAGCCCACTGGACGCCGCGCGTTTCCACCCTGCTGGGGTTCCGCAATGATCTGATCATGATGAACACGGGAGACGTGGCCCCCTATTCCTGGACTGGCATGATGAACATGACGGATGCCATGGCGGCCCGCGCCTTCAACGCCCGCAACCGGGGGCGGACGGATGTGAACTTTGATGTCACCGCTATGGCCCGCTGGAAGGTAACAGACAGCTTTACGCTGGAAGGCGGCTACGCCCGTAAATCCCGCGCGCCCAACCTGTATGAACGCTATGCGTGGGGCCGTGGCACCATGTCTTCCAGCATGATCGGCTGGTTTGGCGATGGTAACGGCTATGTGGGCAACGTGGATCTGAAGTCAGAAATCGCTAACACGGCCAGCGTGACGCTGGACTGGCATGACCCCACTGCCGCCAACAGATGGGGCCTGACGGTGCAGCCTTATTACAGTTACGTACACAATTACATTAACGTGGTGCAGCTTCGTACCTTCTCCAATGGGTATCATCTGCTGCAATTTGCCAATCACAACGCTCAGACCTACGGCATTAACGCCTCTGGCCATTACACGTTGTGGGACACGGCGCAATATGGCAAGGGTGAAGTCACCGGTGTGCTCAACTGGGTGCGTGGGCAGGATGAGGTCACGCATTCCGGCCTGTACCACATGATGCCGCTTAACGGTACGGTGGCGGTGCATGAAACGGTGGGACACTGGACAGGCCGGGTGGAGATGAACTTTGTCAAACCCAAGGACACGGTGGACTGGCTACGTGGCGAACCCCGCACTGCAGGCTACGCCCTGCTGAACCTTGGCGGCAGCTACACGTGGAAGATGCTAACGCTGGATGCCGGAATTGATAACGTGCTCAACCAGCCCTACTATCTGCCGCTGGGTGGTCTCTCTCTGGGTGATACACGCTATATTGGCACCACTCGTGCTCTGCCGGGCATGGGTCGCTCCTTCAATATAAGCCTTTCCGCCACGTTTTAAGACCATACATTCTCTGCCTGCGCAGAAAGAGAGCCTACAGGCAGAGAGTGAAAGTGCCTTTATGGCGGTTACGCACCTCCCCGGTTCCAGTTCAACTTAAGACCTGATATTATGAGGACGCTGGCACCGGTGTGGTCTGTGCAATCAGATGGAGGGTTCGAAGAACTCTTATTTTGGTAAGGTTGGCTGGTATTTTTCGAGTTTTGGCATACTGATTGATGATTTCTGCGATGGCATCTGATCTGCGTTTTGAGCAAGGAGAAGGCTTCCTGCTCTGGACTGCTATGCTGTGGCACTGACCCGTTCCAGAAAGAGGAAACGTCGCATATTGTAGATGATATTGGTCAGCCCGATCCTCATGGTGGCCCGTATGATACCGACAGTTCGGATGAATAGTCCGGTCTGTGATTTCTGATCTGCAAAGACATGCTCAACGCGTGATCAGATCACGGACTTGCCTGCATCGGATCGCTGAATATGACGGAGTCATGGGTTGGGGCGCGGCTTCTTCCTGTGAACCTTCGAGACGAAACCCTCTTTATCTATGAAGTCTTCATTGACTTTTGAATGATACGATTTATAACCAAAGAATGGGATGGCCAGATATGTTGCGGGTATACTCCTGTCAGAAAAATTCTGCCCAAAAATATTTGCGCAAATCATGTATTATAATAACATAAAAAATATTTGTAATTTAAAATGCCTTTTTGTAACAAAAACACGTTAGATAATGTGCACATATGGAAACAAGTAAGGGTCTTACGTCATGTCATTACGAGTCAGATTTGATCCTGAGTATGTTGGAGAACAAATCGGACAATTATGTTTTGAAGAAAATCGTAATGTACAAGAATTAGATTTATACTTAGCTGGCGCAGCTTATGCTGTATGTTTGTCTTTAGGAAAAGAAAAGCCTTGGAAACAAAAAGATTTTGTTAATATTGGTTTATCTATTGTTCGTTCCGGAACTAAAAGATTTCTTGATCTTACAGAAAAAAACATATTGGTAAACTCGGTTCCACAAGAAAATGATATGAAGTATATGAAAAATTATGTGGGAAAATAAAAAGTTTATTTTCTGTATTTTGATTGTTTCGAATTTTTCTGACTCCGATGCTTTTGCCAAAACTGTTAAAGATATCGTTGTAGGGAAAGTTATTATCCACCCTTTTGCACAAGATCAACTCGAGGTGGGTAGTAATATACATGGCAATCAGCACTCTTCTCCATCTGCTAGTGGCCCTCATATCCGTAACGGGGTAAGAATTAATATAGCTAATCAGGTCAAGATCGGTGCCATTTGGGACTTTGGGGCGGCTCCCGGTGGACAAATGCGTCTATTCGAAGGTGCTGCCAGCTATACTGGTTTGAAACATTTTCAATTTTCTGTCGGAGTGTTCAATCCGAGTTTTGGACTGTCATCAATGCAGCCCAGAGGTGATAGCATTTTTCCTGAACGGGCAAGCGTTGCAACAATTACCCGTGGACTTGCCGCCGGTGCAAATCGTCAGGCAGTGCAAGCGTTATTTTACGGAAATTACTATCATTTAGCCATTTCTGGAACGGCTGGGACAGCTGGCCCGGGAAAAGACGGTAATCAAAGAGCAATTGTTTTTAGATCTGTGATTCTACCGATACATACCCAAGAATTCCTTATGCATGTAGGTATATCAGGTGAGTGGGTTTTTCGACCGTCTCATAAAAATTCTATGGAAGAAGGTGTATCATTTTCAGATACACCTGAAAACGGCGATGGATTAAATGATAAATATATAAAGACAGGTAATATTCCAGCAAAGAGCGCTGGTGCTTTTGGTTTAGAGGGAGCTGTTGCATGGAAGAAACTATTAATAAGTAGCGAATACTATAATTTAATTGTTAATGAAAATAAAAACTCTAGAATAAACCGTCAAAATTTTTATGGATGGTATATTACTGCGGCATATACATTGGTTGGAAAGCCGCGAGCATGGAAACCCACATCTGCAAGTTTTGCTTCTCCATCATGTGATCAGAAAGTCTCTACCCTCTGCCATGCCATGGGAGTCATAGAACTGGCGACAAGGTTTTCTCAAATGGATTTAGAAAATAGTGATGTATCTGGGGGCAAGCAAAATATATGGAGCGTAAATATAAATTGGTATCCCTTGGATATCATACGAATTTCTTTGGATTATTCACACACAAAATATTACGAAAAAGAAAATTATCATAATTTTGATAGTATTTTATCAATGTTCCAAGTGTATTTTTAATTAAACTTAAGTATTTGTTGTGTAAATGGTTATAGGGGGCAGGTAGTGAAGCTGGAGGGTTCGAAAAACTCTCTGGTTTTAGGTCTCTCTCTGTGATTCCCTCTTTTGTGTGATGATTGGGGGGATGGCTCATGAAACAGTCTGGTTTTTTTGATGTTGAACGGCTTGCTCGGTTGAGTGGGCTTGGTGACCAACTTGAAGCATTTTCCCGGACTGTGGATTTTGAGGCGTTCCGCCCTGATCTGGAGCAGGCTCTGGCCTATTCAGACAGGAGCAAAGGCGGCCGTCCGCCGTTTGATCCGGTGCTGATGTTCAAAATCCTAGTCATCCAGACGCTGAACAATCTGTCCGACGACCGAACGGAGTATCTGATCAATGACCGTCTCTCTTTCATGCGCTTTCTTGGTCTGGGGCTTTCGGACCGCGTTCCGGATGCCAAAACGATCTGGTTATTTCGTGAGCGTCTGACCGAGGCAGGCGCCATCCAGCAGGTGTTCGAGCGCTTTGACGCCACCCTGCGTAACGCTGGGTATCTGCCGATGTCCGGCCAGATCCTGGATGCCACGCTGGTGGCAGCGCCAAAGCAGCGCAATACCAACGGGGAGAAAGAGGATCTTCGTGAAGGGCGGATCCCACAGGACTGGCAGGACAAGCCAGCAAAGCTGTCCCACAAGGACAGGCACGCCCGCTGGACGCTGAAGTTCACGAAGGCAAAGCGGCAGGAGGACGGGACGCTCCCGACCACGGACCTCGCCATTCCGTTCTTTGGTTACAAATCACATGTTTCTATCGATCGAAAGTTTCGACTGATCCGGAAATGGAAGACGACGGATGCCGCTGCCAGTGATGGTGCCAGACTGCGCGAGGGCCTGCTGGATAAAACCAATACGGCCTCAACGGTCTGGGCCGACACCGCGTATCGCTCGAAAGCCAATGAGGACTTCATGGAAAAGGAGGGCTTTGTCTCGAAGGTTCACAGGAAAAAGCCGCATCTCAAGCCTATGCCACGCCATATCCAACGGTCCAATGCAGGGAAGTCGGTGATCCGCTCGCGTGTCGAGCATGTCTTTGCCGATCAGAAATCACAGACAGGGCTGTTCGTCCGAACAGTGGGTATCACCCGGGCCACAATGAGGATCGGCCTGGCCAATATTGTCTACAACATGCGCCGCTTCCTCTTCCTCGAGAGGTTGAATGCGGGCACGTAGTCACCCCGGTGGCGATACTCCCCGGTCTGCTCAAATCGCAGAGCAAAAATCAGGATAAGGAACCTGAAATCACGCACAAGAGCACTCAGTCAAAGGTTTTTCGAACCCTCCATCTGTTCTCAGACAGGACCTCGTCCCACACCATCCGGGCCAACCAGCTCCGGCTGTGGTTCTCGGCCGCAGCCTATGTCCTGCTGACCG
>NZ_VHON01000046.1:0-5900 GCF_008690365.1 Acetobacter sp. DmW_136 | reverse complement strand
TGTCTATCGAACTCTCAGCAGAACAGCCTCAACGTTCTTGTTGGGTTCACTCTAAGCGTACGTAAAGTACACTTTCGTGTCGTGACCCCAATATTGTTGTCGCGCCAAAGGCGAAGGTCGCCGCCTCAACACTCAGTTCATATTTGAACGGAGGAGAGTGGAAGCTGAGTGTGGTTGAAAAGATCGCCGATGCCTGCGGAGTCTCTCTTCAATGGTTATTATTCGGAGCAAGCAAAGAAGCTGAGCCTCAGATAATCGCGCAAACAAAGGGTCGATCCGATGTTGGCATTAGCTATTTTGAGGAAGCGCAAGCAAGCGCAGGATTCGGTCGCGTGGGGGTTGACGCCCCCAAACCCCAGACAGTGTTCATTTCTCGTGATTTTCTTGAGGAATTGGGCCTTACACCTCATCAGACCATCATTTTAAAGGTTGCTGGAGACAGCATGGAACCAACCTTGAAGACGGGTGACAGGCTATTCCTCAACACTACTCCGACCAACTTGCTAAATGGCATCACCGTCTTCGTATCGTCCGGTCAGCTGATGGTGAAGCGCCTTGCTCCCACTGCTTCCGGTACAGTTCGCATCATCGCTGATAACGACCGTTATCCGACAGAAGAAGCAGAAATCAGCCGTTTCCGATGGGGAGAGCCAGATGGCGGAGACGCCATAACAATAATAGGCCGCGTAGCCTACAGACTACAGGCAATGTCATGATAGAAAAAATTCGTAGGTTACCCAAAGAACCCGAAAGTCGACATGAATTTTCCCCTTCTCAAGATATATTTGACTTTGTATCGACAGATAATAGGCTGATTTTTGATTGTAAAAATGGATACAAAGAAAAAATAGAGGAAATAGTTTGGTTTACAGCATGGGATGGAAGCAGGGAATACATAAGAAAATTTATTAAAGAAGATCTATCTGCCTGTGAATTTAGATGGCCTTACTTAGAGCATATTACTCAGTCATTCATTTGGTCTGGAGTAATGCCCGTTTCATGGGCTAAATATCTTTGTACAAAAGATGGATATATAGAGAACCATAAGAAATTTGAATTATATTGCAACATGCATGTTGGCCTAACAGGAAGATATAGAGAATTCCTCGATTTTAGAAATCTGATTGATTATGACCCTACTTACTGGTTCTGCGCTCGCGTTGGCGACCCTTATGACTGCATTATTTCCAATAATATGTGCTTAGAAATTAACAAAACTCTTACTAGAGATATATATAAAGGAAACCCAAACACGTGCTTAACTATGCTCCCTTATTGCAATATTATCATTGAAGCGTGTCATAGACGCAAACCGTTAGGAACAAATCCTCCTGAATGGCTGGATACTTCGCTAAAACCATTGAAGTCCTTGTGATATCAGGTTTCATTTTGGCGCGCCCATCGCGCCAACCTTGGGGCTGGCTGGATTAATGGCCAAAGGATTTCACTGGTTTTAAAAGGGTCTTAAAAGGCCTTTCATCAAAATAGAATTCTTTATAGGTTGGGTTCCAAACTTGGTGTCCTTTCGGCCAAAATGCCTATCAGGTTCCAGACACCACGCACCGACATAATCATAAGGGCCACCAATCGTCCAATTATGCCGACACCAGCAGTTTTCCTCAGGTTCTCATCCCATCAAATCCCCGCTGATCCCACATAATCCCGGTTTCCCAGTAGTTCCATTCCCTGTGTCCCCTTACACTCGCAGTTCTGACTGTTTTTTCAGAAACCCCAACAGAACAGACCATGCCTCTTCAATTTTGTTATAATCTATATAAGGCACTTCTGATAATGGAGGTCTACGATCATTACCCAAACATTCCTTTAATCTGGACGGCCTGACAATTCTATTTTCAATATAACTGTCACATCTTGTTTTTCCTGCAAGAACAACGAGAGGAAGAATATTCTTTTTTTCCAAACCCGTTACTGATCTTACAGCATCAGCATGCATCTGATTCTGTTGGAGAGGACTATAAAATTTATATCTTTGCTTTGATTCTGGACCATCTGGTTGCCGAAACCATCTGGAGACATTTTTTGGATCATGAGAAATATATCCACTATAGTATTTTGTTTCTATAACAAATATTCCCCATGGAACTTTCACAATATGATCAATTTGCGTCACTTTTTTACCTGCGGGGGAATTATATTCTATATATATATTATTTAATATACCTTTATTGTTTCTGATTTCTTTTATATATTTATTAACAATACATTCTCCCGCAAACCCTTTCCTTTCAGCATACGATTTCTCAGGCGCAGACAGCTCTTCCTGAAAAGATTGCTCATCCTCAACATCTATTATCTCAGGTGTAGGTATCCTGCCATGAAATACAGTGCTCTGGGCTGTTGACGGTCTGAATTCATATTTAGGAGCAGTGCTTTGGTATGTTGATGATTCAAATGTATAAGAATTATCTCCTTCAGATGGCTTTTCCTTTGAAGAATCCTGTTTCTGATCGGATACTTTTTCGGTATCTCTACTGGCGGCCTCAATTGCAACGGCTACCAAGACAGCCAATACTAGGCAAATTATCCAGTGCGCTAAAATAAAATAGAAAATAATTATTGATATTTTAAACAATATATATATTGCCACTATTGCAAGAAAAAATCTTAACACCGTTTTCTCCATAACTCACAAAAAATAAAAAATATTCCATAATTTTCAATAGAATTTCCGCGAATTTTGTCACCTCAATTAAAAATTGTATTGATTATAATATAGCTTGAGGGCCGCGACATTATGCATTTTTTCTCAAAATTTCAACAGCCATAATCTTGTCGTTCACTTACCTCAAATATATGTGATTTTAAAAACTCTATAAATTTTTTACTTTTCCATGTTTTCTTTGCATTATTTTCTAGTCTCATTAAAAATCATTTATCACCATAAATTTCCGGGATTTTTTCTAGAAAAATATTCTAATTTTGAAACCTTAATTGATAATTGGATTGCACTACATTGCTATTAACGATCGTAAAAAATGCTGGTAGGTTGCATACAGCCTGAAAATTTTTGGTAATGAAAACAGGATGACAGTTATTAATGAGAGCGTCCGCAATGATGGCGTCTCACTCCAAACATACCTTAATGACCTTCAGGCACTCTTACGAACCCAGCCAGATGCTTGGGTTCGCTGCGAACTGCATGGCCTTACGCCCAGTGCAAAATTTGTTCGCATGGAATTCATTGAGCATGACGCTCAAGGTAAGCAAATCGCAAAAGCACAAGGGGGCTGCTTTCCTGCGGTTTACGAAAAGATTCAAAAAAGCTTTGCTAAAAGTGGGCTCTCCGTTACCACAGGAATTAAGGTTTTAGTCCGTCTCCGCGCTGATCTCCAAGCCGCCTATGGTTTTCAGGTACAAGTTATCGATATTGATCCGAGCTATACACTCGGCGATTTGAAGACACGTATGGACGCAATTCGGCAGCGCCTCGTACAAGAGAAACTGTGGGATAAAAATCGCTCAGTCTCACGTCCAACTGATTTTGAGCGTGTTGCAGTCATCTCCCCTCCCGGAGCTGCTGGGCAAGGTGATTTTAGAGCTTCGGCCGATATCCTCGCTCGCGTCAATCTTGTCACCTTTGACTATTACGAAACATCTTTTCAGACGGCCAATGCGCCAGATGGCATTATTTCCGTACTCCGGAAGATATTCCCCCTCGCAAAAGCTGGGAAATATTGCGCAGTTGCCCTCATCCGAGGTGGAGGCGCATCAAGCGATCTGGCATGGCTGGTCGATTACAATCTAACCCGCGCACTTTGTCACATGCCAGTACCCATCATGACGGGTATCGGACATCAACGAGATCGCACCTTACTGGATGAAGTTGCATGCATCCCCTGCGATACACCATCCAAAGTCGCTGAGTATATTCGTACGACAGTCTGCAACGCAGGATTAATTGCTGATCGCTCTTACCGGGATATCATCTTCAATACATCTTCTATTGCCGAGAAACATGCGACTAATATTTCAGAGCTTCAAACCCAAGCCTTGATAGATGTCCGCGAAACGGCGCGCGTTGTAGACGAAAAACTTCGTAAAATCTCTGATTATCATGCGCGAGCAGTACGGATGTTAACGGAGATGTCAGGACAGGAAGTTGCGAAGATCAGTCGCCAGATTGCTCTGAATGCCGAAGCAACACAAAACAAAGCCAGTAAAGACATTCTCGCCGCCGCTGCGCGAATTACATCTGACGCAGGAACACAAATCCATCATGCAGATCGTGGCCTTCGCCAATGTATCGAACTCGCTCTAACAGCACCTTTACGGATTATTGGCGAAGCGACCACAAGCCTCGACCGCATGACCCGCTATATTCAGGGTACGACATACGATCAGATGCGCCTCACGGGCGAAGCTATACTCTCTCTCAAGGGAAACATAACCCGCTTGCCAGCAGGAACTCTCAGCCAAGCAGAGTCCTTACTTGCACAGATCGGAGAAACAGTCCGTGGCACAGCGACGCATGCACTTGTAATCGTCGAAAGAGATATGCAGACCCAGCTAAGCTCTATTTATTCAGCTCCTGCTGCAGAAATCAGCCAAATAGCTGTTGCACTGGATAACACCACAAGCAGCATTACAGACTCTGTTCGCACTTCAGCAAAAATGGCTGAATGGCATCTTCATGTGAATCGAAACAACACGCGAGAACACCTCACGACAACAATCACATGTGTCCCTCCATTAGTGAGAGAAATAAAATATAAAATTCTCGAAAATGCCCTACAATATATTGAGCAACTCAAAGACAGGATTACTGCGGCACAAACTATTGCCGCCGCTCTAGATCCTCGCACTGTAGTGGCCGCCGGTTACGCAATACTTCGAAACGAAGACGGTTGTCCGATGACGCATGTACAAGACGTTGCCAATGCAAAGATTGTGAGCGCCGATCTTCGAGACGGATCTATCACCCTTCAACCACTCCGAACAAAGAAGATATAAAAATGAATCAGATGCAACAAAGCCCGATCAGCACTGGCAATGAACCCCCAACAAAATTTGCAGACGCTTATGCAGAATTGCAGCGGATCGCAGCAGCTCTCAAGCCGGAACAGGGTAAAATCCCTGACGTTGATGCGATTGAACCGCTTGTGAAACGCGCCAATATCCTCGCAAAATACTGTCAGGATCGCATTGATGCTGTCAGAAAATTGGTTGATGAACAACAAGAACATGGCTGAGACTGAACTGGATTGTCCCGGTCTGACTTAAGAACTTTACCACTTCATAAGAAGTTTCGGGCAATTCAAAGAGCTTATCCAGATCAGAGAAAATCCTGCTCCTATCATTCTTCAGGAATATAATATTTCCTGCGGCTTCGATCTGCACCGTAGGTAATCCCCCCACTAAAAATGGGGGGATTACCTGTCCATCATCTAAGCTCGTATGTTTGTGAGTGTGTAGAAAGAGCGGTACGCAAGCCAAGCCACACGACCTTTTTGGTAAAATTGAGATTTCGATCCCGCGCTTATTAAGTAGGATTACTATCTTCTCCGCCGCATTTTCATCCCCGTCAGGGCTATTGATCGCCAATGACGTGACGTTGTGCCCTAATTCTGTATTGAGCGATGCATCCAGATTTTCGTAAGCGTTCTCTGTGATTGACCCATCAAATATTAAAGATCCCATTCCGATCCACATCAAAGACGTCGGTGGTAATTTCTGCCCGAAAGTATTTGATTTATTTATAGCTGCGACAATGGTAAACGTGGAGACATTGGTAAATACCAAAAGCAAGGTGGTAATCCCCCCATTTTTAGTGGGGTGCTGAATGAGAATTTAGGCAGCTGTTTTTAGTTTCTGGGCGGGGGTTAGCCCGCTGTTCCCCATGTTGGGTCTGTCATGGTTATATGTCCAGAGCCATTGTGTTG
>NZ_VHON01000045.1:0-824 GCF_008690365.1 Acetobacter sp. DmW_136 | reverse complement strand
TTAGAGCCTGATCCGAAAGTTTTTGAACAATACCAGCATGTTGTGATTCATTCGTCTTTGCGAAGAGATGGAGTGAATAGTGGCATGGACTGGTATTGCCCGACACGAACATAGCCGGGAGGGATTGCGATATCCATCGGATATGACGGATGCCGAGTGGGCTTTGATTATGCCGTTCGTGCCCCCGGCGAAACGGGGCGGACGGCCTCGCACGGCGGATATGCGCGAGGTTGTAAACGCGATACTCTATATCGCCTCGGGTGGGTGTGCGTGGCGTCTGCTGCCGAAATGCTTTCCACCGGTCTCGACCGTCAGGCGCTACTTTTACGCATGGCGTGATGCCGGACTGTTCGAAGCGATGAACACGGTACTGGTCATGAACCTGCGGGAGATCGAAGGGCGTGAGGCCTCCCCGAGCGCGGGCGTGATTGATAGCCAGTCGGTGAAAACCACGGAAAGTGGTGGAATTTCCGGTTATGACGCTGGAAAGAAGGTCAAAGGTCGCAAGCGCCATATTCTGACGGATACCTGCGGCTTCCTGATCTTCCTCCTTGTTCATGCCGCTGACATTCAGGATCGTGACGGGGCTGTCGATGTCCTGGCGGCAATACGCAGGCGCTTTCCCTGGCTGCGCCACATCTTCGCCGATGGCGGCTATGCCGGTAATAAACTGCGATCCGCGCTCGCCAGCATGGGAAAATGGACGGTCGAAATCATCAGGCGATCAGACACAGCCAAGGGCTTTGAAATCCTGCCTCGCCGCTGGGTGGTCGAACGAACATTCGCCTGGCTCGGTCGCTGCAGGCGGCTCGCCAAAGACTGGG
>NZ_VHON01000044.1:0-7550 GCF_008690365.1 Acetobacter sp. DmW_136 | reverse complement strand
TATTGACCATAACACTCAGGCCGCCCAATATGCCGAGGCAGGGCTCTCCGCTCCGCACATCGTCGGAACAGCTCTAAGCGCATTGGGCATTAATTTTTCGGAACAGATGGCCTGATTTGATATGGCACGACGTCGTGTTGACCAGCTCCTTGTAGACAGGGGGCTGGTTGAAAGCCGCACCAAAGCACAAGCTCTGATTATGGCTGGGCTTGTGTTTTCTGGTGAAAAACGCGTAGCCAAAGCCGGAGATCAGATTCCTGAAGATGCACCGTTGCAAGTGCGTGGGCAGGAACATCCTTGGGTGTCTCGTGGCGGCTGCAAGTTGGCTCATGCCATTGAGCATTTTAGCCTTTCTCCAGAAGGGCGTATCTGCTTGGATGTTGGCGCTTCAACCGGCGGGTTTACAGACGTACTTCTTACCCACGATGCCAAGCATGTTTACGCAGTTGATGTTGGCCACGGACAACTTGCATGGAAATTGCGGTCTGACCCACGCGTAACTGTGCTGGAAAAATGCAACGCCCGGTACCTAGATAAGACAACCATACCGGAAGCCCCTTCCGTAGTTGTGTGTGATGCAAGTTTTATCGGCCTGCGCACGGTGCTCCCTGCCGCGCTGGCTCTTACCACGGAAAACGCTTGGGCTGTTGCGTTAATCAAACCTCAGTTTGAAGCCGGGCGTGATCAAATAGGTGCCAAAGGCGTTGTGCGCGATCCTGCCGTGCATGATGCCGTTTGCGAAACCATTTTTTCTTGGTGGAGTAGTCTTCCCGGCTGGAAAGTGCTGGGGATTGAACCCAGCCCTATTACCGGACCTGAAGGAAATAGAGAGTTTCTTATTGCGGCTCAGCGCGTCTAGCTAAGACGGCTGATTATAACACTAAATTAAATTTTCAGGTTTCCCTGCCTTTTTTGCATGGCAGCACATCAATTTTTTTGCCACATTTCTTTGTGATCCTTCTACACGTTATCACTAGGAATAAGGGCAAGCATCTTATGCGCAAAATTGCAGGTCTGTTTGGCGTCGCCTGCCTTGCATTTACAAGCGGTCACGCATTGGCGGCTCCAGTTTTTCATTCTGCATCCCACACTTCTGCCCCTACCCAAAATATGCAGGCGACTGAAGTTGGTAATACGCTTTTGCGTGGATACGAACAGGATGGGTTAATCCTGCATGATGATATAAGTGCAGGTACACTTTCAATTCAGGCAGATCCTGCAACACTACAAGCGCATGATTCTAATACGAATAATCGCTATCGGTTAGCCATGAAAGATGTTCTTTCTGCTGCTGCAACATACGCGTATCTGTATTTTGGGCAGAACCCCGATGCGCGGGAAGTTACCGTCTCTGCCAATATCCAGACCGATGGTTTTACCCCTGCCAGCGCAAACTCAACAGACACGGCAGAACCTGCCATGACTTTGGAAATTACCCGACCAGCCTTTCCTATTTCTTCGGATACCAAACCCGATTCATATTCCGCACAAACCATTGGCATGATTCTGGATGGCATAGACGCTTCAAAAATTACCATTGCCCCATGGCTGCGTTCCGCCCTGAAGGAAAGCAACTAACGTGTAAAGGCTGCTGCCTACAACAGATACGAATGCGCATATATAAAAGAGGCTGGTATCTATCAGCCTTTTTTTTTGTTATATCCACTTTCCCTTCCTTTTTTGTAGCAGCATATCCGTAATGTCTTCGCGCACTTATACTTCCACATCAGCTAACGCTAACAGTTCAGCCCTTACCGATCTGAACGCGGAAGAACGTTCACGCATTCTGGCCAAGGCTGCGCTTTTTAGCCCCCCATCCGCCACTTTATCCGATGGACGAAGAGATTTGGTTGGGCTTTCACGCGATGAACTCACGGATATTCTGATAGAAATTGGCGAAAAACCCTTCCGCACCAAGCAACTCTGGCACTGGATTTATCATCAGGGTGTGACAGATTTTTCGCGGATGAGCACAATCGCCAAGCCTCTTCAGCAAAAATTGGCTGAACGATTTATTATCGGACGCCCAGAAGCTGCAACGGTTCAAACATCATCGGATAGCACACGTAAATTTCTGTTCCGTTTTCGCGATGGGCAGGAAGCTGAAACCGTTTACATTCCTGATCGGCGTGAAGATCGGGGCGCTGTGTGCATTTCATCGCAAGTGGGATGCACTCTTTCCTGCACTTTTTGCCATACAGGCACGCAAAAGCTGGTGCGTAACCTCGGCGCGGCAGAAATTGTCAGCCAGTTCATGGCTGCGCGGGATTCCTACGGAGAATGGCCTAGTCCGAAAGGCGAAACTCCGCGCCTTCTCTCTACTATCGTGCTGATGGGCATGGGGGAGCCGCTCTATAATTATGAGAATGTTGCCAAAGCCATGAAAATTATCATGGATGGCGAAGGTATTGGGCTCTCCCGCCGGCGTATCACACTTTCTACGTCCGGCGTTGTGCCTCTGATGGATCGGTGTGGTGATGAACTGGGGATCAATCTGGCGGTCTCCCTACACGCAGTCCGGAATGACCTACGTGATGAAATTGTGCCGCTCAATAGGAAATATCCAATTGAGGAAGTGCTGGCTGCTTGCAGGCGCTACCCCGCAGCCAGTAATGCCCGCCGCATTACATTCGAATATATTATGCTGCGTGGCGTGAATGACAGCGAAGCCGATGCACGTGAGTTGGTACGCCTGATTTCCGGCATTCCCGCAAAAGTCAACCTCATCCCCTTCAATCCGTGGCCCGGCAGCGCTTACAAACCTTCCACGCGTGAACAGCAGAACCGATTTGCAGAAATTGTTATGAATGCAGGATTTGCATCCCCAATCCGCACGCCCCGTGGTCGGGATATTCTGGCTGCCTGTGGGCAATTAAAAACGGCAAGTGAACGTGCACGCGCAGGTTCGGCACCTGTTTCAGAGTAATTTTTCCACACAAACAGCCCTTAGTGGGTGAATGCACTCTGGTTACGCGCCTCCTGCGGTGATAGGAGGAAAGCCATAGTTACAGATTTATATATCAGGAGATCTGCCTCATGGGCCCGACTTCCGCCCGGAAAGACGTCAAAAAGGTTGTTCTGGCTTACTCCGGTGGCTTGGATACATCTGTTATCCTCCGCTGGCTCCAGAAGACCTATGGTTGCGAGGTTGTTACCTTTACGGCTGATCTGGGCCAGGGGGAAGAACTGGAGCCTGCCCGCAAAAAAGCGGAAATGTTTGGCGTAAAGGAAATCTTCGTTGAAGATTTACGCGAGACATTTGTGAAAGACTTTGTGTTTCCCATGTTCCGGGCCAACACCCTGTATGAAGGCCAGTATCTTCTGGGCACATCCATTGCGCGCCCTTTGATTGCTCAGCGCCAGATTGAAATTGCAGAAGCCGTTGGTGCAGATGCCGTGGCACATGGCGCAACGGGTAAAGGCAACGATCAGGTTCGCTTCGAGCTGGCATATTACGCCCTTAAGCCAGACATCACAGTTATTGCCCCTTGGCGGGAATGGGATCTGACATCCCGCACACGTCTGCTGGCCTTTGCTGAAGAAAATCAGATTCCGATTGCCAAAGACAAGCGTGGTGAAGCCCCCTTCTCTGTAGATGCTAACCTGCTGCATTCTTCTTCCGAAGGAAAAGTTCTGGAAGACCCTGCCGTTGCTCCAGAAGAAATTGTGTTCCAGCGCACAATCTCTCCAGAAGCCGCGCCGGATAAGCCCACAGAAATCACCATGGATTTTGTAAGCGGTGACCCCGTTGCCATTAACGGCGTGGCTATGTCTCCAGCCACATTGCTGACACGTCTGAACGAGTTGGGTAAAGAAAACGGTATTGGCCGTTTGGATATGGTGGAAAACCGCTTTGTTGGCATGAAATCCCGCGGGATTTATGAAACGCCCGGCGGCACCATCCTGCTTGCTGCGCATCGTAGCATGGAATCCATCACGCTGGATCGCGAAGCCATGCATCTTAAAGATAGCCTGATGCCGCGCTACGCTTCCATTCTGTATAATGGCCTCTGGTTCTCTCCAGAACGGCGGATGCTGCAAGCTCTTATCGATGCCTCCCAGCATTCTGTTACGGGGCGTGTTCGTCTCAAACTTTACAAAGGCAATGTTATCTGCGTTGGGCGTGAAAGCCCCAACAGCCTGTATGATGCGCGCGTTGTAACGTTTGAAGATGATGAAGGCGCATATAACCAGCAGGATGCTCAAGGCTTTATTAAGCTAAATGCACTGCGCCTGCGCCTTGGTGCGCAGATCGGGCGTAAAGGTGGCGCCCTGTAAGGCACCCCTTTCCACCATCCATCAGAAGGTGTTGAAGAAGATCATGATCCGTCGCTTTTCTCTTATCCCCTGCATGCTTGCGGCCAGCTTGGCCGTATCTCTTACGGCCTGTGGTTCTCACAAGGAAGAACAGGAACTTACGCCTGCTCAGCAGATGGAAAAGCTGCGCTCTGCACCTGGCATAACCGTTCTGAAAGATGGCTTGGCTTATAAAGTGCTGGAATCTGGCCCCAAGGATGGTGAACAACCACGCCCGGGTGATGGCATGATGCTTATTTATGAAGGGCGTCTGCCAGACGGCTCCATCTTTGATAGCTCAGACCAGCATGGTAGCGGTGCCTATATGCAGATGCCTCTTGCTGGCCTGATCCAGGGCTGGATGGAAGCTTTGCCCTTGATGCATGTGGGTGATACATGGATGTTGTATGTTCCGCCAGAACTTGGGTATGGGCATAAATCCATGGGCATTATTCCTTCAGATAGCCCGCTGATTTTCCGCATCCAGCTTTTGGGTGTGGAACATGCACACAATTCGCCCTGATATAAACCCTTATGATAATGCGGGTTCTTGGTTTCAAGAACCCGCTTGGGTTTTTGCCCATGTTTTCTTCACGCTTTGCGTATCGTCTTTTATGTGGCGGCATGTTGCTTTTGGTAGCGGCTTGTTCTCCTAAAAGCGGCTCCAGCCTTTACGGCACCAATTGTGGTATTTGCCATCATGGTGGCGATGGTATGCCTGGCGCTGTTCCGCCTCTTGTCAACCGCATTGACCATATTGCCAGCACCCCAGAAGGGCGCAAATATCTGGCCGATGTGCTTATGAATGGTGTAAGCGGGCCTATTAAGGCTCATGGGGCGGCTTATAGCGCAGAAATGCCCCCTTTCCGCTACCTTAAAGATGAAGAAGTTGCCGCTATTCTGACCTGGCTTTCTCAGCGCGGAAACCTAAAACCTGCCCCAACAATAAGCGCGGCAGACATTGCAACCGCACGGGCTGATCGGAAATCGGCCGGTAAAGTTGCAGACGAGCGGGAAGAACTGGATCGCATACATCCAATCCCATAATCTGTCCCTATAACATGCGGTGATACTTTTCTTATGCAGCGTATTTTTTCTGGTATTCAGCCTTCTGGTGTTCCCCAACTTGGTAATTATCTGGGGGCAATTCGAAACTGGGTTCATTTACAGGCAAACTATGAGTGCATTTTCTGCCTTGTAGATATGCACGCCATTACCGTGTGGCAGGACCCAGAAAAACTACGCGAACATACCTTAACACAAGCCGCTATCCTGCTTGCTGCGGGCATTGATGCTGATAAGCATATTCTCTTCAACCAGTCTGCTGTTTCTGCCCATGCGCGGCTGGCATGGATTTTTAATTGCGTTGCACGGATCGGCTGGCTGAACCGTATGACGCAATTTAAGGATAAAGCCGGAAAAGACCGCGAAAATCATTCGGCCGGTCTATATGTTTACCCCAACCTTATGGCTGCCGATATTTTAGCCTATAAAGCCACGCATGTTCCTGTAGGTGAAGACCAGAAGCAGCATCTGGAACTCACCAATGATATCGCCCAAAAATTTAACCATGATTACAAGGTAGAGTTTTTTCCGCAGGTAGCACCTCTTATTCCACCTACAGCCGCGCGCATCATGAGCTTGCGTGATGGCACCAAAAAGATGTCCAAATCCGACCCTTCTGCACAAAGCCGGATTGAATTAACGGACGATGCCGATGCGATTGCCTTAAAAATTCGCCGTGCAAAAACAGACTCAGCCCCCCTGCCCGAAGATATTTCTGACCTTGCAGATCGCCCGGAAGCAAAAAATCTGGTTTCCATTTATGCTGCCTTGGCAGATATTCCTACCGAGCAGGTACTAAAAGAGCATGCAGGCCAAGGTTTTGGACCATTTAAAGCCGCGCTGACAGAAATTGTTGTCAACGCTATTGCTCCTATCGGGCAAGAAACTACACGGCTTTTGCAAGATAAAAGCTATTTGCTGAATACTCTGCACTCTGGTGCACAACGCGCGCAAAGCATTGCGGAGCCTATTGTTGCTGAAGCTGAAAAACTTGTTGGTTTTCTCAAATAAACGCAATCTGACACTATGTTTTGCGTGCGGATGTTCGGGCATTTTCAACAATGCCCGGCGCCGCCAAAGCTACCAGAATAATTGCGACTATAAATAAAATATATTTTTTGCAATGCATGTAGCCTACAGCCCCTAAAATACCTCCTACAATAAAACAAAATACAATTTGCGCATGTAACCATAAGCGTTTTTTAATAACATCCAAATATTCATCATCAACATGATGGTAAAAAGATTCAAGCCAATCTGATATTTCTATCCCAAGGTCTGTCAACATTCCGGTAACATGGGTGGTACGTACAACAGACCCCGAAATGCGCGTGACTGTGGCATTTTGTAGCCCCATGACAAAACTTAAAACCAACGTAGCGCCCCCATCTGGCACTCCCGCCTGTGCAAACCAAGCAGATTTTATACCTAAAGTTACAAGGATAGCTGCCTCTAAAACCAAACTGAAAGCATATACAGCGCCCCACCCTTTCCGACGCCCCATATTAACTAAAACGGTGCAGACAATGGCGCCCAGAACAAAACTTGCAATTAAAGCAAAACATAAAAAGGCAGATCTAACATCCAAGGCATTGATTTTTAGAGCCAGACTAGACGCATTGCCTGTCATATTGGCGCAGTAATATCCAAACTGCAGAAAGCCAAGCACATTTACAGTTCCTGCCACCACAGCAAGAGAGCTGCCGAGTTGCCGGTTCATCTGAAAACTGCGCTGACTTTTTTCTCGCAAAAGCATGACTAAGAATTTCTCTGCTTTAATGATGCAAAGCAATGCCATTGCCCTGTTTTTTTTACACTTTTTATATGAGAAGCCCCTTGCCAAATGTCTTGGAGGCAGATATTAAGCTCCCATAAACCGGGTGCGTAGCTCAGCGGTAGAGCATCGCCTTCACACGGCGGGGGTCACAGGTTCAATCCCTGTCGCACCCACCACGGTTTTTCCTAGTTTTCTGCGGGTTTTGGGATTTTTCTTGCCAGTGTGGGCGTATCACGCTGTGTCATGAAGTGTCATTTTGCACCATATCTTTTCATGAAAATTGGTGCATCATTCGCAATCCTTGCACCCATCCCCAATCCGCATGAGATTCACTAGGTGATAAGCTGCCATGCCTTTCCTAATGCCTGAGCCCCCCCCCCCCCCGATCTCACGAGAAAAGTTGTTTCTGGGA
>NZ_VHON01000043.1:0-22419 GCF_008690365.1 Acetobacter sp. DmW_136 | reverse complement strand
CCCAGTCTTTGGCGAGCCGCCTGCAGCGACCGAGCCAGGCGAATGTTCGTTCGACCACCCAGCGGCGAGGCAGGATTTCAAAGCCCTTGGTTGTGTCTGATCGCCTGATGATTTCGACCGTCCATTTTCCCATGCTGGCGAGCACGGATCTCAGTTTATTACCGGCATAGCCGCCATCGGCGAAGACGTGGCGAAGCCATGGAAAATGTTTGCGTATTGCCGCCAGGACATCGACAGCCCCGTCACGATCCTGAATGTCAGCGGCATGAAGAAGGAGGAAGATCAGGAAGCCTCAGGTATCCGTCAGAATATGGCGCTTGCGACCTTTGACCTTCTTTCCAGCGTCATAACCGGAAATTCCCCCGCTTTCCGTGGTTTTCACCGACTGGCTATCAATCACGCCCGTGCTCGGGGAGGCCTCATGCCCTTCGATCTCCCGAAGGTTCATGACCAGTACCGTGTTCATCGCTTCGAACAGTCCGGCATCAGGCCATGCGTAAAAGTAGCGCCTGACGGTCAGGAACGGTGGAAAGCATTTCGGCAGCAGACGCCACGCACACCCACCCGAGGCGACATAGAGTATCGCGTTTACAACCTGCGTATATCCGCCGTGCGAGGCCGTCCGCCCCGTTTCGCCGGGGGGCACGAACGGCATAATCAAAGCCCACCCGGCATCCCTCATATCCGGTGGATATCGCAATCCCTCCCGGCTATGTTCGTGTCGGGCAATACCAGTCTATGCCACCAATCACTCCATCCCTTTGCAAAGACGGATGAATCACAACATGCTGGTATTGTTCAAAAACTTTTGGATCAGGCTCTTAAAAAAGAGCCAATCCGACTTCCTTACTTCAACCTTAGCAACGTCCGATCAATAATTGAAGACTGGTGGTCGAGCACGCGGACACCCCTACGCAAACCATTGTCCGCAGTGATGCGACCCGAGACTGGTCTGATGGACTCTACCTGCCAGATCAGAGAGATTGAGCAGCGGATTGTGAGAATCATCGCAGAAATAGGAGAGTTCACTACCAAAGCAGAACTTCTCTATTCCATTCCTTAGCTCGACCAGGCTCTTTACAAAGACCGAAACCATATCGAGCGATGCTTCAATCGCCTCAAACATTTTCGTCGTTTCGCAACGCGCTACGATCGCAGAACCATCCATTTTACAGGCTTCATCTATCTTGCAGCAGCCATGATCTGGATCGCATGAATGTCGATTAGCCCTAATCAAACTATATACGACCATTATGACAATCGGAACAGAAAATACTCCCCCGCATAGCCAAAAGAGACGGTACCAAGACCCAACAAAGCAACACAAAAGAACATACCCATTTATTTAATCCTTTTTCATTTAACAACTACAGAAAACATGTCCTCTTCCCCGCGTTAAAACATTTACATTCAAATAAATCAGTATTTTTTAACAACGGGGAATTTTACAAACAATCGCGTCTGTTTATTGACAGAATAATTGTAAACTCACGCGGAAAACTGGGAACACCTGTCAACTTGCCTCGACCAGTAGTCAAAGGTTGCATTAACGATTGAGGTCTTCAGAAGATAATCATGCGCTTCGCGGGCCAGTTTATCGTCCACGGGCGTCACTGGTCCAAAAACCTGTGCCCGAATTTGCATTCTGGCTGCGCGCTCAAGATACACAGCAAGATAGGTTGCTTCCTGCACCGACCGTCCTGCTGTCAGAAATCCATGATGTGCAAGAATAATTGACTTCTTGTTCCCAAGCGCTCTTGAAATAATAACGCCTTCCTGATCAGCAATAGGGACGCCAGGCCATTCTCCCAGGAACGCGCAATCGTCATACAGAGGCGTCATATCCATCTGTGCAACGACGAGAGGCTGTCGTGCCGCCGCCAGTGCAGACACCCATGGTGCATGCGTATGAATCAATGACATAACGTCAGGGCGAGCATCATAAACCCACAGATGGAAACGGGTTGCAGGGTTGGCCATCCCCTCGCCTGTCAGCGTATGGAGATCTCGATCCACCTCAATAAAATCGTCGGGAGTTGCTTCGTCAAACCCCAGGCCAAACCGAAGAGTCCAATACGCACCCGGACGATCAGAGCGCATGCTGATCTGCCCAGCCAGACCGGCCTCCTGCCCTGTCATGGCAAGAATTCTACAGGCATAAGAAAGTATTTCTTTCGGGGTTTTCTGACCAGGCTTCAGATGAACAGCCATTTCTTTGGTAGCACGATCATCAAAGTAAGACTTCTCCCGTAAATTCAATTCTTCCATATTATGTCTCGCAGTATTCATTTGATGAGATGAACTTCGCTTGCTATCAGAAGCGAAAGCTGCCAGTCTTAGCGGCAAAGTGAACGGTCTTACGCCTGTGATATGTCTGTCTCATACCCAACCACGGGACCGTTCATTGAGGGATCAGTCCATTCCATGCACAGAAATGGCTTTTTCAAGAATGCCACGATCAAGATCGCTGATCTCGAGCATAGGCAGCGGCAGATTGTGCCTGTCGGTTAGTCCAAGCTCGAAAGCCACCGCACATATCGGGCGTAGACTACCGCCATATTTGCGAGACATCTCCCAAAATGGCTCGAATTTTTGCGAGACTACGGCCACTTTCTGATCGTCCCCTGTCAGAGCCGCCTCTGCCAGTTCCTTCGCTTTACGCGGAAAAATTCCACCCCATTCAGAATACCAGATTTTTGCACCCGCCCGGAGTGCAGCCGCAGCCGTCTCATCACCGCTCACACCTACGACCGTCGTAGCCGGAAGAACCTTGATCAGCCGCTGAAGGCGCTCCTGAGCCTTCTGACGAGTTGGCCATCCACTAGGAATTTTCACAGAGCCGATACGAGGCAAAACGCAAATACGTGCATACAAATCATCAGAAAATTCAAACCGGCTGATACCAGGGGAATCATAGAGAATGACCGGAACAGAGACGTTTTCACTGACAGTTTTGTAAAGCGTAAAAACTTCTTCCTCTCTGAGACCGTGGTAAGCAACAACCGGCAGCAACAGGGCACTGACCCCAGCATTCTGCAATCCGTCGCTCAGCGAGAGCACATCGCGTGTCCGGAATGCGCCAATACTGGCAACGACAGGCGTACCTTGGGCGGCATCCACCGCGACACGCGCAAACCGGACCCGCTCGTCACGTGTAAGATATGGATAGTTGCCGGTGGAGCCTTGCACTCCAATCGAATCTACGCCCGCATCAACCAGACGAGTAATTAAGCGCTCAAACCCCGTCTGATCGACACCTTTTTCGTTCATGGGCGTTATCGGGAATGCGCTGACGCCAGTAAAGTTCATGATTGCATGGCTTCCAATAGAAAATTCTCTAAAGAAAGCAACACAGAAACTGGCGACTTTAAAGCTCCGGTTTTGAAAAACTATCTAGGCCGGTTTTCAACACGTCGCCGTCTCGATTTAAGTAAGAAGGGCTCGGCATCATACGGGACACCTGTCAAAGTCCCAGTGCCGAGAGGCCTGGATGATCATCAGGCCGCCGGTTACCCTCCCAATGGAAAAGGCGTTCTTCCGATCTGATTACCTCATCGTTTATGGAAGCGAAGCGTGAGCGCATCAGGCCTGCTTCATCAAACTCCCAATTTTCATTCCCATGTGACCTGAACCAGTTACCCTCAGTATTATGCCATTCATATACAAAACGTACGGCAATCCGATTGTCTCGAAATGCCCAGACTTCCTTGATCAAACGATAATCAAGCTCGACAGTCCATTTCCGCTTTAGAAAAGCGACAATCTCATCATGACCGTGAATAAATTCAGCCCTGTTGCGCCAAAAACTATCCGCAGTGTAAGCCTTCGCAACTTTAGCAATATCTTGGCTGTTCCAGGCATCTTCTGCCAGCCTTGCCTTCAACGCAGCAGTATTATCGTCAAATGGTGGAAATGGTGGGCGTATCATCAAAGACTTCCTTTCCTGATGTTGATCGTCGGTTGTCTGCCCGACGATCAACTCAACGGGCTGATGAAACTCTTCAGGTTATCTGCAGCTCCGCACAATCGGAGGAGGAAAGAGAAGAGCGCAATATCGTGAGAGTCTTGTGGATTTCATCTTCGTTCAGATGAGCATAACCAAAACGCAAACAGTTAAGCTCAAGTTTACCGTCGAGAGAGAAACGCTCTCCACTTGCGATACGCAAGCCTTCGCCTTCAGCAGCTTTCGCCCATACCCGCACATCAATGCGGTTATCGACACGGAGCCAAACGGCCAAGCCACCAGCAGGAACCGTAAACTCTATTAAATTTCCAAAATATTTCCGAACTTCGTCGATAAAAAAATCACGGCGCGTGGCATAGATCCGACGGGCTTTTCGCGCGTGCCGCGCCAGTAGTCCACTTGTAATCATATGAGCCAGAGCCTGTTCCAGAGGCACATCTCCCTGGCGGTCAACAATTTCACGCAAATGGACCATACGATTCAGAATGTCCGGCGCAGCGATCACATAACCGAGCCGCAAGGCTGGCGCAGTCAGCTTGGAGAGAGAACCGATGTGAATCAGGCGTTGGTCGGGTCTAGCACGTGCGGCAAGAGGTAGCACGGGATGGCTGTCAAAACGGTATTCATGATCGTAGTCATCCTCGATGATAACCAGATCATGCCGCCGAGCGATTTCCAGCAATTTCAGGCGTCTTCCCGCCCCTAGTGTTACGGTGGTGGGATATTGATGATGTGGCGTCACATAGACGGCTTTGATACTTCCGTCACGTTTTATCAGACGCTCCAGATAGTCGACGTCAATGCCATCTTCATCAACGGGTATGCCTACCGTACGGGCGCCAGCCGCCCTGAAACAAGCCCACGCAAAAGGATAGCCCGGATTTTCAACTGCGATGCTATCTCCGGTCCGTAGCACCACGGATGCCGCAAGGAAAAGCGCCATCTGACTGCCATGCGTGATCAAAAGATCATCGGCTGAGACTGAAAGTCCGCGTGCATTAAGAAATTCGTTCGCCAGAGCCGCTCTCAACTCGCTCGAACCACGCGGATCCGCGTAATCATCAGAAGAGAGGAAAAGAGAGGATGTCAGAACGCTTCGAAACGCCCGTGCCAACTCGTTTCGCGGCATAATCCTGGGATCTGGCGTACCATCCGAGACCCGCAAAACCTGCGTCTTCATAGTCCTCGATGGAATGTTCTTCTTCACAGGGGTCTGTTTTTGAGCGGGGATCGCGTCTGCAACAGGGAGGTCGTCCGCGACAAATGTTCCCTGTGACGAACGGGCAATGAGCCATCCCTGCATCGTCAGTTCATGATAGGCCGCATCAACGGTGTTACGATGCACCCCCAGAGTTCGCGACAATGCGCGAGTTCCAGGAAGGATCTGTCCGGGCTTCAGCCGCCCTCGCTCGATTTCCCGAATAATGGACTCGGCCAGGTCGAGATAGACGGCTCTCGTCGGATCGCCAATCAGCTCAATGGTGAATTCATGCCGTGCAGACAAACCGGCCTACCTTACTTTCCAAAACCGGCCCTCTATAGCGGGCCACTCTTAGGCTATAATCCTCTCCTCAGGGAAGCTGCAAGACTTCTCATTGCTTTGAAAGCTTGTCCAAAAAAAACCGCGCGACCTCTGATTGGATAATGGGAGCATGGCCGGGCGAAAGGCAGCAGGATGACAGGACACTATGTGACGGCTAGCCGACTGAACGACGGAACCGTTGTCTGGTTGACGACCCAACTGACATGGTCGGAGCAGTTCGAAGCCGCTGGCTGTTTTGAGAGTGAGGCATTTCCTGCAGCGTTGCAGACCGCGGAAGACGCCCAGGCGGCGCGTGAGGTCATAGATGTGCACGCGGCACCCGCTCCCCTCACCTATCGTGAACAGATCCGGGCCTTTGGTCCCAGTGTTCGGGATGATCTGGGCACGCAGAGTCAACACATGCCCAGGCCCGTCCCTCTCCCCTCTCCGCCTGTATCGGGTCACCAGCCGGATTTTGCGGGAATTTACCGCTACGATGATTATGATCGTGATCATCTGCGCGTGCGCGTGGCTGTCTTCCGCGAACAGGTCGAACGTCGCTTGGGCGGCGCATTGAGTGAGGATGAATTCAAGCCACTCCGGCTGATGAATGGCGTCTATCTTCAGCTACACGGCTATATGCTGCGCATAGCATTGCCTTATGGAGTGTTGAGTTCCGGACAACTCCGACAGCTTGCCTATATTGCCCGTCATTTCGATCGAGGCTACGGGCATTTCACGACCCGACAGAATATGCAGTTCAACTGGATCCGTCTGGAAGATACGCCCGATATTCTTGATGTTCTGGCGAAGGCCGACATGCATTCCATCCAGACCAGTGGCAATTGCGTGCGCAATGTTACAGCCGATCATTTTGCGGGCGCAGCGGCGGAAGAAGTCGTGGATCCGCGACTCTATGCGGAAATATTACGGCAATGGTCAACGGATCATCCTGAGTTCACCTATCTGCCACGCAAGTTCAAAATCGCCATTACCGGGGGACCCATTGATCGGGCCGCGATCCGTTTCCATGATATTGGTATTCAAGCGCTCCGGAACGCCGATGGAGAAGCTGGATTTTCTCTCTATGCGGGAGGTGGGCTAGGCCGGACACCCGCTATCGGCGTCAAATTACGGGACTGGCTGCCGGTACGGGATCTGCTCCGCTACGTCGAAGCCGTCCTGCGCACCTATAATGCACTGGGTCGCAGGGACAATATGTATAAAGCCCGGATCAAAATTCTGATCAAGGACATGAAACCTGAGAATTTTGTCCAGATGATCGAGCACGAACTGGCCGGAATGCCGACCGATTATAACGTGCTCGGTCCTGAGATCATCACTGCTTTACAGGCCCGTTTCACTGAACCCCCGTTTGAAACACTTATGGATGGTTCCGGTGACCTGAAACGTCAGGCGAACAGCGATCCTGCCTTTTCCAACTGGCTTGCGTCCAACACACATCCACACAGGAAAGCAGGCTACATCAGCGCCGTAATCTCCCTCAAGGCTCCCGGCGGCATTCCGGGTGATATTAGTGGCGACGAAATGGAGCGTGTCGCGGATCTTGCCGATCGTTATTCCTTCGGTGAAATCCGCGTGACCCATCAGCAGAACCTGGTTCTACCGCATGTCCGCCAGATTGATCTGCTCGATCTGTGGCAAAACCTCGTAGCAGCGGGATTGGGTACCGGAAACATCGGTTACCTGACGGATATCATTTCCTGCCCAGGCCTCGATTATTGCAGCCTGGCGACATCACGGTCCATTCCGGTCGCACAACGCATCGCCCGTCATTTTGCAGAAAACGGCTTGGAACGGGAACTGGGACAACTGGACCTGAATGTCTCGGGCTGCATCAACGCCTGCGGCCACCATCACGTGGGACATATTGGCCTGCAGGGCGTGGACAAAGCTGGGCAGGAATTTTACCAGATCACGTTGGGGGGCAATGCGGGAGATCAGGCCTCCGTCGGAAGTATTATCGGTCCAGCGGTATCTTCCGAAAATATCGTCAATGCCGTCGATGCCATCGTGAAGACCTATCTGGCGCACCGTGTTTCTGATGAACGCTTCATAGATACATTGAAGAGGGTTGGCACGACACCCTTCAAGGAGGCCGCATATGCCCCTCGTTGACCAGAATGGGCGACCTGTTCGTGAAACCTGGCAGGCCACTGATATTCCTCCAGCGACCGGACACAATCTTCTGCTTCCTTTTCAGGTTGCCCGAGACATGTCTCCGACAGAACTGACCAGAATTGCTCCCATAGGATTACGTGTCGACGGCAACACCGCCTTTGACCAGATCGTGCCCATACTCGCCTATGTCGGCATGGTTGTTATCTCTTTCCCCAGCTTCAGGGATGGTCGTGGTTTCACACTGGCCACCACGCTTCGCCGACACGGTTTTTCAGGAGAACTCCGCGCCAGCGGGTCTATCCTGCCAGATCAGCTCGCAGCCCTGCGCCAGTGCGGTTTCTCGTCAATCGAGACACCGCCAGCTCATCCGCCTGCACAATGGCAGGCAGCAGCATCGTCGTTTTCCGAAGCCAGACCTCTCCTCAAACATCTTCTAGCACAGCAGAGCAGCGTGAAATGACCCCCTCCAGATCCAGACCATCACGCGCACCGGCGTGCATCCCCTGACAGGACTGATCAATGAACATACACTTTGTCATCCATGAATCCTTCGAAGCACCCGGCGCATTCGAAACCTGGGCGCACAAACATGGTTACCAGGTTACCTATTCCCGTTCTTACCTGCATGACACTCTTCCTCAGACAACGAATAATATCGATCTGCTCATCGTTATGGGCGGACCCCAGTCGCCCGCCACAACACAGGATGAATGTTCCCACTTCGACGCGGCAGCCGAACGCACTCTGATCAGCCAATGTATTACAGCAGGCAAAGCTGTCGTCGGTGTTTGCCTCGGATCGCAACTGATCGGAGAAGCTCTGGGCGCAGATTACGCCCACAGTCCAGAACCGGAAATTGGAAAATTTCCGATCACCTTAACAGAGAATGGGCGTCTTAATCATAAGTTTTCTGGATTTGGTTCTACTCTTGAGGTTGGACATTGGCATAATGACATGCCAGGCCTTACCCCGGAGGCTACTGTCATTGCCTATAGTGCTGGATGCCCAAGGCAGATTGTCGAATATAGCTCTCTTGTCTATGGTTTTCAGTGCCATATGGAATTGACACCGGAAGTCGTTGAATTACTGATTGCAGCCTCTGAAAACGAACTAAAAGCCATGCGTGACCGACGTTTCGTGCAGCAACCAGCTGCTTTACGTGCCAATCACTATGATGACATGAATCAAAAACTCTTCGGTTTTCTGGATAAACTCATTGAAGAGTATCAGATTTCAGAAAAACGAGCTTTACGGCATTGAAACATCGGTAAGATGACATACTAACACAGGACGACATTGCGTGCTTCGCACCTGATCTCGTTCAAACATTCCAGAGGAATCTTGCGATCATTGATGAGCGTATACGAGGCTGAAAGCATTTCTGAGGCTACGTCCCTACGGCCTGATGACACTTGCGATTTTTAGACAAAATCACAACAGAATACGTGCGTGCCTTCCTCTCCTTCATTCGCTCCAAGAATATGCGCTCCAGATTGGTTTTCATTTTCACGGGTTTTCAACAGGAATGAGGGGGATTTTGAAAGTGCAATCCGCGTCGGACGGGTCATCGTCCCATGCCACAAAACTACTATTGGTCAGATACGCAGTGAGTGGCGAGCCCTATAGATCAAGGCAATACGTCGCACTACGCAGATATATGACAGACCTTCTTTTTTCCATGGGGTGTATAGGGTGACTGCTTCTACGACACGATCTTCTCCATCCAGCACTATTTTTACTGTGCTGGGAGCGATCAGTTTCTGTCATTTCCTCAATGACACGATGCAATCCCTGTTGCCGGCAATTTACCCGCTTCTCAAAGGTGGTTTTCAATTAAGTTTTGGACAGATCGGGCTCTTGACCTTAGCCTATCAGATCACGGCCTCATTATTACAGCCTTTGATTGGTCTCTACAGCGACAAGCGTTCCCATCCTCTGTTTCTGCCCTGCGGCATGGGCTTCACCTTGCTGGGACTTCTAACGCTTGCATTCGCATCAACCTATCCGGTTCTCCTGATGGGGGCCGCCCTTCTGGGCACAGGCTCTTCAATTTTTCATCCGGAATCATCGCGTATCGCCCGTCTTGCGTCTGGCGGCGCGCATGGGCTGGCTCAATCTTTGTTCCAGGTCGGAGGCAATCTTGGAACAGCGACGGGGCCACTGCTGGCCGCTTTTATCGTCATGCCTCATGGGCGACGGAGCCTGGCGTGGTTTGCGCTTGTGGCATTGGGTGGCATGGCGCTTCTGTCAGGACTGGGACGATGGCGTGAGAACGCCGGTCGTATAATGTCCAGAAAAACAGCAGAGAAGACAGATATTTTACCTCTTCCCAAGCGTAAAATCGTGCAGGCGCTCTGCGTGCTGATCGCTCTCGTTTTCTCGAAATATTTCTATCTTTCCAGTATCACAAGCTATTACACGTTTTATCTCATGCATCATTTCCATCTGACCGTGGCACTAGCGCAAACGTATCTCTTCATTTTTCTGGCAGCGGCTGCGACAGGAACAATCGTAGGCGGCCCTGTGGGAGACCGTATCGGTCGACGGCGTGTCATCTGGGGTTCGATACTGGGTGTGCTACCTTTTACGCTCATGCTGCCTTACGCTGGTTTGAACATGACGGTTCTTCTCAGCATCATTATTGGCCTCATCTTGTCGTCCGCATTTTCAGCAATCGTGGTTTACGCACAGGAGCTACTCCCCGGACGTATTGGGATGGTATCGGGAATTTTCTTTGGTTTATCGTTCGGTATGGGTGGCTTGGGGGCAGCAATGCTGGGAATACTCGCCGATCATACCAGCATCGAGTACGTCTACCGTATCTGTGCCTTCTTGCCCGCAATCGGTATTCTGACAATTCTTTTACCCGAGTTGCACCCCCAAAAGTGCTTTTGAAAAGATATCAGAGATTATGTTACCATCTCATCAGATTTGCGTGCTGTCAGATGTTTCCGTCTGATTTTTCCTGATATAGTCGTCGGCAAACGTCGAACTAAATGCACTTCCCGAAGTCCGATCCACCGACCGAAGACTTGATGAACCTGTGCGATGATGTCTTCAGAAGAAGGGCTAGAGGTAGTTTCGGATACAGGCACTACGTAGGCGACAGGCCGCTGCCCTCTCAGTCCATCGGGCATTGCCACCACGGCACACGCATGAACAGCAGGATGGGTGGCGATGATCTTTTCGATCTGTACGCCCGAAATCCTCCGGCCTGCGACCTTGATGACATCATCGGACCGTCCGAGCATATGCACCGCGCGATTATCCTCGATTACGCCTTCATCGAAGGTGCGGTAATACCTGCCCGTTTCATCAAGATAGGCCGCAGGAACATGGATTTCTCTGTCTCTCCAGACACCCGCCAGACAACCGGGCGGCAACGGCAGGGGCAGGACGATCTCGCCGCACCGTTCACCCGGCATGGACGACACTATGGTCGGACGGAATCCTGGCGCAGGCCGTCCGATATCATTCATGAGCGAGACCGGCTCACGCTCGGGCAGGCCGAAGAAATGGGCGGTGATGCTCCACCCGGTTTCGGTCTGCCACCAGTGATTGACCACTGGTTTGCGAAAATAGGATCGCGCCCAGTCCAGCAAGGTTGGGTCCGCATACTCCCCGGCCACGAATATGCGCTCCAGCGCGGGCAGTATCGCCCCTGACAGATAACGGCTTTCCTGCCGCATCAACCGCATCTGGGTGGGTGTCGTGAACAGACATTTCACCTCGTGCTCATGACTGAGCGTGTGAATGGCGGAAGCAGATGCGCCACCTTCCACGATTACGCTGGTGCAGCCGCTGATCAGAGGGGCGTAGACGCCGTAGGAGTGACCGACAACCCAGCCCAGATCTGATGTCGTAAAGAAGGTGTCACCGGGTTTGCAGCCGTAGATCAAATCCATGGATAAGGCGAGGGCCACAGCATGACCGCTATTGTCACGCACAATGCCTTTCGCATGACCCGTCGTTCCGGATGTATGAAGAATATACAGGGGATCTTCGGAGCGCAGTATGACCGGCTCTGCTGGCGCGGACTGCTCCAGCATGTGGAAATCATGATCGCACACCGGCAGAAGTGAGGCCGGACAGGCTTTGCGCTGCACGATCACGCAGGCCTGTGGTCTATGCGTCGCTTTGTCCAACGCCTCATTCAGGACAGGTGCAGATGGGATTGCCGTCTGCCCCTGAAAGCTACAACTGGCGGTGATGATGACTTTGGGGGCCACATCATCAATCCGGCGCGCCAGTTCCGGCCCCGCATAACCGGCAAAAACCACCACATGCACCGCCCCGATCCGCGCACAGGCAAGCATTGCGATGGCTGTTTCGATCATGGTGGGCATAACGATCAGGACACGGTCGCCTTTTTCCACGCCGAGCGAGCGTAGGCCGCCAGCAAAACCGGCCACCCTGCCCTGTAGTTCCCGGTAAGTCACCACCTGCCGTTCCCTGGTGGCGCAGGAATGCCAGATTAATACTGCCTGCCCGCCGCGACCATTTTCAACATGCCGATCCACGGCATTGTGGCAGGTGTTGAGCGTAGCGTCAGGAAACCAGTCATGCCAGCCATCCGCCCGTGTCCTGCATGCGGCCACTGGCGGCTGCTTCCATGTCACGCGCTGTGCCGCAGCCAGCCAGAACTGCTCTGGCCGATTTAGCGCCGCATCATACATCGCCTCGTATGTCGTCCATGGAAGCATGGTATTTTACTCCGTTCAGGCTACGGGCACGTCTTTGCCGGTGATCTGGCTGGCCAGCCACGCGGCGTCACGCGAGACACCGGAAAACCGTCCCGATCCCCATGTGTGCAGCCACGGCAGGCCGAGGAAGTAGAATCCTGGCGCGTCGGTTACGCCGCGATGCCAGACCGGTTTGTTGGCCCCGTTGAAGACCGGAACGTCGATCCAGCGATAGTTCGGGCGGAAGCCAATGCACCAGACGATCGAGGTGATGCCTGCGGCTTTCAGGTCCAGCGGGGTGTTGCTGCCATCAGGCTCCCACACAGGTGCATAAGGGGCTTCGGTTGGGGCCGTGATCCCTTCGCGGGCGATGTAGGCGTCAATGGATTTCTTGATGTCGGCATTGGTTTTGTCAGCATCATCAAGGTTTTCCGCAAGATCTGGTGCGAAGTGCGCCACTTCATCGCGGATTGTCTCCAGCGTGCCATGCAGGCCCACGCCCTCCTTGGCAAAGAGCCGCAGATCAAGATCATGGCCTCCATTTCGGCCGGTGACATAATGATTGGTTTTGTCGCGTGCGCCGTCACGCAAGGGATGATTGTCCACCGTAAGATCGTAGAAGTGCATGTCCGCAAGCCAGTCCACGACATCGCGGCCACGGTAGAAGCGCGAGACACGCGGGGCGGAGCCGACACAGAGATGAACCTTGCGTTTTTCAAGAAACAGATCCTCGACGATCTGCGCACCGGACTGACCGCTGCCCACGACCAGAACCGCGCCGTCCGGAAGCTGCGCGGCATTGCGATAATCCTGCGAGTGGACCTGATGGATGGTGGGATCGATGGCACTCGCATAGCCGGGGATAACCGCGTCCTGATACGCTCCCGATGCAATGACCACATGCTTTGCGTGCCATGTCTCTCCAGCAGCCACCACACGGTACCCGCCGCCTTCATGGCGCGTGATGGAGGTGACAGCCGTGTGTTCGTGCAGCGGTGGGTTGAACGAGTTAACAAAGCCCTTCACGTATTCGATGATTTCCTGTTTCACCATGAATCCGTGAGGATCGTTCCCTTTGTAGGGATGACCTGGGAGTTCGCACTGCCAGTTCGGTGTGACCAGGCAAAAATTGTCCCAGCGTTCATCGTCCCACGAATGGCAGGCCGTCTTTGCCTCAAAGACAATGTGCTCCACCTTCTCGCGGCAAAGATACCAGCTCATGGAGAGCCCGGCCTGTCCGCCACCCACGATAATGACGGGAATGCTTTTTTCGTTCTGTGTCATGGTCGTTCTTTTCGTCTCAATAACTGAAAGACAGGATACGCACCTGCGCATCGGGTCGATTGAGGAAGGGCTTACCGGCCTGTCGAATGGCGTGCAGCTGACCAAGGGCGCGGCTGCACGG
The DNA here is from genome assembly GCF_008690365.1 of Acetobacter sp. DmW_136. Taxonomy (NCBI): domain Bacteria; kingdom Pseudomonadati; phylum Pseudomonadota; class Alphaproteobacteria; order Acetobacterales; family Acetobacteraceae; genus Acetobacter; species Acetobacter sp. DmW_136. The sequence continues at coordinate 8,704 of NZ_VHON01000043.1, read as the reverse complement.
GAAGCCGTAGCGCGCACGAACCCGCTCACTGGCTTCCGTCAAGGCCGTGTCCGCCTTTTCAAGAAACTCCCGGACCGGATAATCCTGATCGGGCGTGAAGTGGTCCCTTATGACCAGCGAGGGGGAGTAACAGTCGGTCTCCTTCCCATCGGGCCAGCGCACACGAAAGGTCATTTCGGGCATGATTACAAAACTCCTGAAGCAGGGACGCCAACGTGCGGCAGCGCCGCGAGACGCCGGTATGCGGAGAGGTGCCGACTGGCGACGCGGCGCCAGTCGAAACGGCGGGCCGTTGCGGGGCCGCTGACCTGGAAACGGGCCGGACTCCGGACGCCCAGAGCGTCGCGCAACGCGCAGACAAGTGTCTCGGGACGCTCGGGCTGGCACCAGAATGCCTCGAGAGTATGAAGATGCTCCGTGAAAGGTGGTGTGGCCGGCACCACCACGGGAATTCCGCAAGCCAGAGCTTCGAGCGGGCACAGGCCGAAGCCTTCGGTCTTTGAGGGATAGGCCAGGACCGAAGACTGCCGGTAGAATGCCGGCATATCCTCATCCGCAACTGCTCCCGTGACGGTCACTGCATCCGCAAGGCCACTCCCTCGCACCCGCTCATCGAAGAGACAGCGATAGTCGGAATGGTCCAGCAGGGATGCTCCCCCGGCTATCACAAGATGCAGATCCGACTGCTCCCGATACAGCATCTCAAAAGCCTCAAGGAGAACAAGCGTATTTTTGCGACGCTCGATCCCGCCAACCGACAGCACGAGACGTGCGTTCCGTGGAAGCCCATACCGGGCGCGAAGTTCCTGATCGCGCAGACCGGGCTCCGGAAAAAACCTTGTCAGATCGACACCATTCCCCACCACAGGCGCATGCTGCCCGTACTCGGTGCGTAACGTGTCCTCCCAGAGCTGACTGACCGTGAAAAGTTCCGTCGCAGCCGTCAGACCCCGTGTCTGGCGGGCTGCGACACCGGGGTGGGAGAAACGGTCCAGATGATGGACCGTGCGGGCAAAGCCCGGTATCCGCCCCTCTTCCACCAGATCGGCCAGCGCATTGGCGCTGATCGGGTCCTGCGCATGCAGCACGTCAAAATGCTGCCCGCGCAGTGCGTCTCTGATCTCGCCAATGCGACGCTCCACCAGTGTTGGCAGATCAGGTACAGACACGGCCGGGATGCAGCGTGTGGCGCAGCGGGGCGTACGGAAGAAACCGGCTCCTGTCACGTCCGGCGCGATCAGCATTGCGTCATGGCCCGCGTCACACAGAGCTTCCGCCAGCGCCATGCCGTGCACCACACCGCCGCGCGGATTGGTTGAATGGGTCAGGATTCCAATGGACAGACTCATGGCGCAAATCCCATGAGTGGCGTCCGGGCGAGATCCCAGAAGGTCTCTTTCTCGTCCGCCCATGTGACATCAAGCCGCTGCGTGCTGTCACACTGACCGATGACAGAGGCTGCAATATCACGCCCACGAAATCGGGCCATGATCGCCTCAGCATCTTCGGGGCGCGCCGTGAGCAGGTAGCCATAGCTCGGGAATGCGGAGAGCCAGCGCTCCATCGGCGCGTCATCAGGGCGCGGAATGTCATCGAGCGTGATCGTCATGCCCACGCCCGAACATTCGGCCAGCATGAGAGCAGTGCCCAACAATCCGGCCATACTAATGTCCTTGGCAGCACGGCTCAGCCCATCCTCGGCTATTGCGGGCAGCAGTTCCATGTCACCCTGCAGACGTGCCGCATGGTCGGTGCCGCACAACGCGGAACTGGCGTCCCAGAACGGGTGCGGGTCATGCCAGCGGCCGCGCAGGTCGATGGCGGCGATCAGAACCTCGCCTGGCCGGGCGTCGAAGCTGGTCAGCAAGTGACTGGCACGACCGAGGATCGCCACCGACAGCGAATTGTGGGTACTGCGCATGTTGATATGGCCGCCGACAACAGGTACGCCATAGGTGCGTGCCCCGTCATGCAGGCCCGTCAGGATGGACGCGGCCACCTCGGACGTATCGCTCCACAACGCATCCACCACGGCCACGGGACGGCCTCCCATGGCCACGATATCGCTGACATTGACCATCACGCCGCAATACCCGGCAAACCACGGCATTGAGCGGACAAAGCTGTCCTGAAATCCCTCGCTGGCCAGCAGGAGATAGCCGTCACCGTCCGGAAGCGCGGCACAGTCATCGCCAAGACGGATGGCGTCAGGATCTGCCGGTTTCAGGATCGCTGCAGCTTCAGCAATATCCTGTTTGCCCGCAAGGGCGCGACCATGGCGGAGCGTGCGCAGCAGTGTGGCAAGTTGATGTGCCATCACACCACCTGCCGTATCCGGGGCTGCGGACGTAGCAGCCAAGTCTGATCCTGACCGTGTGCCGGATAGCGCGAAAGATCGGCCTCCATGTCATGATGTGGCAGGCCATGCAGCGTGATGACGCCGAGACTCTTCCAGTGCAGGCGGCGGAAAAACAGCACATTCTGTTCCTGCACCTGGGCCAGAAACCGGGTGGCCCCAAGTTCATGCGCCGTGCTGACTGCCATACGGATGAGTTCCGCTCCGATCCGCCCCAGCTTGCGGTGATCAGCATGCACAGCCAGGCGGGAACCGCGCCAGATGCCGGGTTCAGCTTCATGAATGCGCACCGCTCCCACAACCCGATCCGGCATCCCCGCCAGGCAGCAGGCCGCGATGATGGGAATGGCAACTGCGTCAGTTGCATCCCGGTCGTCGTCCGCGAATACCTGCTGTTCGGTGCAGAACACTTCGCGGCGCAGAGCATGATAACCGGCGCGTTCCCACGGCGTGCGGGCAAGACGCACAACATATTCCGTGGGGATAAACGGCCGGTCTTCCATGCCTTCGAGGATCGTGCTCATTGTTCGTATGCCGAGAGCGAGGAACAAGCACCACACCGGCCACACCCGGCCCGGATATCGGTGGATTTCATGTTTGCCTCGCGCAGCATCCGGCCCAGTGGCGCCAACACGGATTTCATGAACTCGGCTGAAGGCGGCGCGTGATTTTCCAGCGGTGTGCCGGAAATGGGCACGAACGGCACTACGAAGGGATAGACCCCGATCGCAATCAGGCGTTCAGCCAAAGCCAGAATGTCTTTAGCACTGTCGCCAAGACCCGCGAGAATGTAGGTATTGACCTGTCCACGCCCGAAGATCGGCACTGCACTGGCGAAAGCGTCCATATAGCGATCAACGCTGACCGTGGCCTTGCCAGGCATGATCTTCTCCCGCACCGCCTGTGTTGCGGCTTCAAGATGCATGCCCAGGCTGTCGGCTCCTGCGTCGCGCAAACGCTGGAACCAGACGTGATCACGTGGCGGCTCGCACTGAACCTGAAGTGGCAGATTTACCGCCTCCCTGATGGCACGGGTCGACTCCGCCAGCACCGCAGCACCCCGATCAATTACGTTGGGCGTGCCCGTTGTCAGCACCATATCTCGCACGCCGTCGAGTTCCACGGCGGCCTTGGCAACTTCGGCAAGCTGCGCGGGTGTCTTGTAGGCAATGGTGCGGTCGGCCTCCAGCGACTGGCCGATAGCGCAGAACTGGCAGGAGGTGCGCCGGTCGGCATAGCGGATGCAGGTCTGGTGCACCGTGGTCGCCAGCGTGTCACGGCCATGCAGAAGGGCGATCTTCCAGTAAGGAATGCCGTCCGCCGTGCTCAGGCCATAAAAGCGCGGAGCCCTCGGAAAATGGATTGTGCCCAGCGTCTGGCCATCACGCAGCAGCGTGCTTGTCCCACTCTGGTCAGGCGGACTGGCCTGAAACGGAGACCGTCGTGCACCAGATGTATAAACCGGGACCATGACGGTCTGACCCGCGATGGTGATCGTCTTGTGATCTGAAGGCCCGGCGCCCCCTTTGCGGGCGATACCCCCGGTCTGCTCACCGATCTGAAGCCCGAAAGATTGCAGGTCAGTGACGAGCTTGCGGCCGGAAAGCGTGCCGAGTATCGGAATAGTCATGACGCAACCTCGTCATTGGAGGGAGCAACCGGCCCAGTTGCTCCATGCTCACCAACATAATGCACCGTGCGTGCGGGCCGCCGGTCCTGCAGTAGGCTGAGCAATTCCGGGCGTGCGTAATGCCCCACGGAATCCATCATCCGCTTGCGCTTGGTGATCAGTGCAAAGTCGAGATCGGCAATCACCATCCCCTCACCTTCCGTCAGCGGCGTGCCCAGCAGCTTGCCTTCAGGTGAGACGATGGCCGTGAAGCATCCACCCCGCAGCGGTCCTTCCAGCGCGGGATCGCGCGCTATATCCCTGATCTGATTTTCCGTGAGCCAGCCTGTGGCGTTCACGACAAAGCAGCCGGATTCCAGCGCATGATGCCGGATGGTGACTTCCATCTGGTCGGCGAAGATCTGGCCTACCAGCGAGCCGGGGAATTGGGCGCAATGGATTTCCTCGTGCTGGGTCATCAGCGCGTAGCGGGCGAGCGGATTGTAATGCTCCCAGCAGGCCAGCGCCCCGATGCGCCCAGCAGCACTCTCAACAACTTTCAGCCCGGCACCATCGCCCTGCCCCCAGACCATGCGCTCATGGTAGGTGGGCGTGATCTTGCGGCGCTTGAGCAGGATCTCGCCTGTCGCATCAAAGATGATCTGCGTGTTGTAGAGCGTGCCGAAAGCGCGCTCGTTCACGCCCAGCACCACGACCATGCCGGTGTCGCGGGCGGCTTCAGCCACCATGTCGGTTACCGGGCCAGGGATAATGACAGCGCGCTCGTAGAGCTCCAGATGCTCTCCGCCGAAGCGGAAAGCAGGCTGGATAAATGAGAAATAGGGATAATAGGGCACGAAGGTTTCAGGAAAGACCGCCAGCTTCACGCCTTTTTCGGCGGCATCGCGGATGGCCTGACAGACTTTCCGGGCAGTCCCCAGACCATCGTCACCAAGGACGGGGCTGATCTGGATGGCAGCGGCGCGAACGATACGGGACATGGCGGCGGTCCTCCCTTCGGCCTTCAGAGAGTCCAGGTGTTGAGGATGAAAGCGTTGTCGCGACGAGCCAACAGGATGATGTCGAGCACGTCCTGCGGATTGATCGGCGTAATGCCGGGGATCAGATTCTGCTCGCCGTAGCCATAGAGAGCTTGAAGCGCGAAGCGGCAGGCATAAACCTTTCCGCCTTCTTCAAGGATTTTCGCGATCTGCTTGTTGCAGTTCATGTGCCCCGGAAAGGCCTCGTCACCCAGACGGGGAAAGCCACGCTGCACGCCAAGCGTCACACCCGGACCGTACAGCAGCACCGACGTCTCGAAGCCTTTGCGGATCAGACGTGTAGCCTGCAGAAGATTTACGAACCCAACCGATCCTTCATTGGCGACAGTATGGAAGGTGATAAGGGCTTTTTCGCCGGGTTTGGCTTTAACGTCCTCAAAGACCTTATTTTCATAGTTGACGAAGCAATCGCCATCTTTATGCGGAGCGTGTTCGACTTTCGGCATGGTATATCTCCCGTGTGCTGCGGTCTCCGACGAGAAGCCGAAGCTGACCGCTGTGCCGAAGCGAACGTGGCACGGGATGACGGGGAGACAAAATATTGTATGTCTGATCTATGCATGACAAACGACGCAAAGCGCATGACAGGCCTGTTTCCAGCCACGACAGATCCATACAAAAAATATTAACGGGCAGGACAATTGGGAATAAATTGAATACCACTTTGTTTTGTAAGGATATTTATTTCACGCATTCGTGAACAGAAAGCGATTTTGTTTTTTGGCCGCTCGCGAACAGCCTCTGGGAATCAGGCGATTCCGACCATTCCTGATCGTGCTGTCAGATCACACAATATCGGCAAAACCAGGGGAACGCTTGTGCTGCAGGACCGACAGCACCCCATGCAGGGATTCCTCAAGGCTTGCGGCGTCAGGTGCACTGCCCAGGGCGATCCGTGCGCGCTGCGGGGGCTCGCCGTTGATAGCAAAAACGGTGCTGGGCACCAGCGCCAGCCCCCGCCTGCGGGCATAGGCCACGAAATCCGCACTCCCCCACCAGTCCGGCAGTTTCAGCCAGACATGCGGTCCGTTAGGATTCATGCAGTGCCCCTCTCCGAGAATCTTGCGGGCAATGGACTGGCGCAGGCGCAGTTCTTTTTGGATGGCATGGAGGATCGTATGCGCCTGCTCGGTCTGCATCCATCGCGCCGTCAGCGCGCTGAGCAGACCGGCATTGGTGAGCGCAATCGCCCGGATCGCCGCCGTAACACGTCGGGTCATGTCCGTGTTGGGCAGGGCGACATACGCCGTGCGCAGGCCCGGACTGAGCGTTTTGGCAAGAGTCGCCACGTAACTGACACGACTATGATCAAGGGCCGCCAGCGCAGGCAGCGGATTGTCCATGAGAAGACTGTAAGGGTCGTCCTCAGCAATATGCAGATGATGGCGCTGGGCAACCTTCAGGATATCCTTGCGTCTTTGCAGAGACATCATGGCCGTGGTGGGATTGTGGATGGTCGGGATGCAGTAGAGCATCCGGGGATGATGTTCGGCGCAGACCCGATCCAACTGGTCCGGCATCATGCCTTCCATATCGCTGTCCACACCCACCAGAATGAGATCGAACTGCGCGGCAATGGTCCGGATGCCCGGATAGGCGATGCGGTCGGTGACAATGACATCACCCGGTTGCGTGTGGGTACTGACAATCGCAGCCAGAGCACTCTGGGCACCCGGCGAGACAAGGATTTCATCTGTGCGCCGCTGCCCGATGACGGGTGCGATCCATTTCGCGCCAAGTTGGCGTTCTTCCAGTGTACCGCCCGTTACCCGATAGGACATCAGACTGTTCAGGTCCTGCTGCTTGAGGATGGTCGTAATGTCGCTCTGGATAATGCGCTGAAGGGGCGGGTCCTGCGGGATGGGCGGCAGGTTCATGGTCAGGTCAACTACGGCCGGCCCCGTATGACGCCAGTGACTTTCTCCCGCGCCGACACGGACAAAGGTGCCCCGGCCGACCGTCGCATCAATCAGGCCGCGCCGCCGCGCCTCGGTAAACGCCCGGGTCACGGTCGTCAGATTGGCGTCAAGATACTCTGCGATTGTTCGCTGTGGAGGCAGCCTGTCTCCTTCCCTCAGCTCACCCTTGCGGATGGAAAGTGCCAGAGCATCCGCGATCGTCAGATAAATGGCGTTCGGACTCCGTTCGATCTCTTCTTTCCAATGGGCCAGATAGGGGTATGCGGACATGAAGTGAGACTTCCATACAATGGTAAGAGTTATATTTGAACATAATCCGCACAATCAACGCAATCATGCCCAAACCAGACCACTCCACTGAATGGTCTGCTGTTGTATAAATGCCGTTCGTTCAACGGCACATGTTCCCTGCATCCACGACGTTGTCGGCCGCCTCACGCACGCTGAAGGCAAGCAAGAACCAAAGGTGCAAATTGAACCGCCCCGGGTTTACCGGAGAGTAAAACACTCAAAGGATGAGCCCTATGACGAACCAGAAATTCACCCCTGCCTATCCTGCTGAACTTCGAGAACGCGGAGTTCGGCTTTTTCGAGAGCACCGAGGTGACTATGCCAGCGACAATGCGGCTTACAAGGCGATTGCACCGAAGCTTGGTTGTTCTCCGGACAGCCTGCGTGCCTGGTGCCAGCAGGCCGAACGTGACGCCGGCCAGCGCGGCGGGCTGACGAGCGCTGAGAAGGACCTGAACTCAAAGATCCGTCGTGCTGTGCGCACCCGCGGCCATTTCCCCAGTGAAGAGGCCGCAGCAAAATTGATTTACCTGGCGCTCAATGCTACCTCAGCAGAGTGGAAGCCCTCAGTGCGCGAATGGTACGCTGTCAGATGCCAGCTCGCTATCATGTTCGATGATCGTTTCCCAATGGCCTGAAAAAATGGCACCGCACAAAATTCTACACAGTCTCGGCAACACATCTCAAGGCGCACCGGACATCGGTATCCCTGCTCGAAAAGGGGCTTTTCCCCGCCATATCGGACGGACAAAAGCGGTCTGAACTCAAAACTTCATGCTGTGTGCGATGATCAGGGCCGGCCTGTCCGTTTACATCTGACTGCGGGACAGATCGGTGACTTCAGAGGCGCAGACGTGCTTCTGGCAGATCTCCCCGACGAAACAGAAGAAATCATCGGGGACAGAGGCTATGACAGTAACCGTATCAGGTTATCGCTTGCAGAACGCAATATCACTGCCTGTATTCCCCCGAAAAAGAACCGAAAATTAAAGCCGCCTTACAACTGGCATTTGTATAAAACACGCCATCTGATCGAAAACATGTTCGCAAAGCTGAAAGACTGGCGGCGTGTTGCAACCAGATACGACCGCTGCGCTCATACATTCATGTCTGCAATTCACATCGCAGCAAGCTTCATCTTCTATCTCAAAAAATGAGTCCTGAGCCTAAGAGATGGTGCCTCTTTCTCTCGCTCAAATAAAGCAGCACCAACTCACAGAGATGTCGTTAGGCACCCCAAAAGGGCGGCAACTATTTGGGCCCATTTTGGGCCCACCATGATGTGATATCTAGTTGTATCCAGTGACAATCAGTGATATTAAATACCATGTTATCAACAAGTTAATCTGAAAAAACCAGCTATTTAGCCACCACTTATCGCCCTTTCACGGCGGCAACACGGGTTCGAATCCCGTACGGGACGCCAAGTTTTTCAAGGACTTGCAGCAGGTTAATCTGAAAATCGTTG
>NZ_VHON01000042.1:0-364 GCF_008690365.1 Acetobacter sp. DmW_136 | reverse complement strand
GCCGTGGCGCCATTCGGCCTTGGCCACCACCCGCCTGCGGCGCGTCCAGCTGTCCTTTGTGATCCAGTCAAAGGAGGTAAAGCCGCGCGCAGCTCTGCCTGTCGTGGCGGCTTCGTCACGAACCTCAGCGGACAAAGAGGCAATCCGGTCATACAGGCGGGTGTTGCCTGCAAGCCCGAACAGGAAGTCAACGTGGTTGTCTTCGCACCATGTCATCAGACTGTCCCGGGCGAAACCGCTGTCCCCACGCACCAGGATACGCACCCGGGGCCAACGGCTCCTGATCTGCTCCACGATCCGGCGGATGTCTGCCAGTGCTTCCTTCCCCGGGTCCCTGTCTGCCGTGCGCAGGGTAGCGCTGAGG
>NZ_VHON01000041.1:0-54468 GCF_008690365.1 Acetobacter sp. DmW_136 | reverse complement strand
GTAACCTTCTTTTTTCCTGCATGGTGGCCTTTACCGCTGCCATGCACGCCGCCTTGGTAAGCCATGCCGCCAACGCAGAAGGCCCAGCCTATCGCACGCATCTGGCTGGCGTAGGGCTGCAAGACCCACGCCAAAAAATGGATGCCATGCAGCCGCCTTGGTCTGCCGTGGGGCGTGTGCAAACAGAACTGGGCAGCAGATGCACCGGCTTTTTAATTGCACCCAACGTGGTGGAAACTGCCGGGCACTGCCTGTGGCTGAGCCATGTGCGTGGGTTTGTGCGGCCTGAAAGCGTGCATTTTTTGCGTGCTTATACGGGTGACCATTACATGGCCCATGCCCGTGCCGTGCAAATTATTATCCCCCCCGGTTACAGAACAGATCAGGAAGGCAATAGTGGCGGGTTAGACCATGCCACGCTTATTCTGGATCATGCTATCGCCAAGCCGAACGAGGTTTTCCATATCGATACACCTCTACAGGCCCTTACACCCGGATTGCCTGTTGTATTGGGCGGGTATGAGCAAAACCAGCCTGATATTATTACCGCTGACCAAAACTGCCATTTTTTGAATATGACACAAGATGGGGGCGGTAACACGCTACTGGTGCATAATTGCGCGGGCACACATGGCAGCAGCGGCGCACCTTTATTGTTTCATGATCAGGGCGGGTGGCACGTTATTGGTGTGCAGGTGCAGGCATTCACCAATGGTGCCGGTGGCCGTGCTGTGCCACTTTTAAGCCAGAACTAGCAAAAACCCTGCTGCAAACTGCGGCAGATCAAAGACATCTCACTTTCTGCTGCGCAGGATATCTTTCATTCTGGTAGAAAACACCAAGGTTTGATACCGCAAAAAGGAAGCCTCCCATGTTTGCCATGCGTCTGCACCAGCCCAAAACGCCCCTGCAATGGGAGGAAGTGCCAGACCCTGTGCCCGGCCCCGGTGAAATTCGGGTAAAAGTGTTGGCCTGTGGTGTCTGTCGCACAGATTTACACGTGGTGGATGGAGACCTTACACACCCCAAACTACCTATTATCCCCGGCCACGAAATTGTCGGGCGGATTGACCAAATTGGCTCTGGCGTTACCTCTCTTTCCGTTGGGCAGCGCGTAGGCATTCCGTGGCTTGGGCACACATGCGGACACTGCTTTTATTGCAGTGATCATCATGAAAATCTGTGTGACCATCCCGTATTTACCGGATATACGCGGGATGGCGGCTACGCCACAATGGCCGTAGCAGATGCCCGCTTTGCTTTTCCATTGGGGGAAGAAGGCTCTGATGTAGAAGTAGCGCCCCTATTATGTGCCGGGCTTATTGGCTGGCGTTCCTTGGCAAAAACCGGAAATGCACAAAAAGTTGGGCTCTATGGTTTTGGGGCTGCCGCCCATATTATTGCGCAGGTTCTGGTGTGGCAGAAAAAGCAGGTTTACGCCTTTACCCGCCCCGGTGATGCCAAAACGCAAGCTTTTGCGCGTGAATTAGGAGCAACATGGGCCGGAGGTTCGGATGAGCTGCCGCCAGAACAACTGGATGCCACCATTATTTTTGCACCCGTAGGTTCTTTGGTGCCAGCAGCGCTCAAAACCCTGCGCAAAGGTGGCCGTGTGGTATGTGCTGGTATCCATATGAGCGAAATACCTGCCTTTTCTTACGATACCTTGTGGGAAGAGCGTGAAATTGTTTCCGTTGCCAATCTTACGCGTCAGGATGGGTTAGATTTTCTGTCCATTGCGCCAAAAATCGGCATCCACACCACCACAACCACATATGCCCTAAAAGACGCCAACAAGGCGCTGGATGATTTACGGCATGGTCGGTTTGATGGTGCCGCCGTACTGGTGCCCTAAACCCATAGGTGAATATATCAGGCTGGTTGTGGAGTAGGCATTTGCTCTTGCTCCGCAGCCGCCAGAATGGCCGCCAGCAGGCCGGGAAAGCGTGCTTCCATATCCTGCAAACGCAGGCTGTTCATGTGGGTTACGCCCACGACTTCCGTGCGTAACAAACCAGATTTACGCAGCACCGCAAAATGGTGGGAAATAGAAGATTTGGGCCGCCCATCCTGCAATGGCGCACAAGCCTGAGGCTGATGCTGCATCAGCTTTTGCACAACAGAAAGCCGAAAAGGATCTGCCAGCGCGTGCAGAATATCCGCCAACTTGAACGCTTCGGGCGCAGGATGGTCATACTGCTTCATGGGTTGCGCTTGAGCCCTTAACTCTTGCCTACAGGACTAGTTCGATTATAGTCGAACTAATGGTCGTGCAGACCTGATCCGTAACGGAGACTACGCATGCCGACACTGTTTGATACTTATACCCTTAAAGATATTACCTTACGCAACCGTATTGTGGTTGGCCCTATGTGCCAATACACAGCGCAAGAAGGCGTGCCGAATGATTGGCACAGCGTGCATTACCCCACACTGGCCCGTGGCGGTGCAGCGCTTGTTGTGGTGGAAGCCACAGCCGTTTCCCCCGAAGGGCGCATTACCCCCGGCTGCCTTGGTTTATGGAATGATGAGCAGGCTGCTGCCTTTGCCCCTATTACAGCGGCTATAAGCAAAGCAGGCGCAGTGCCCGGCATCCAGCTTGCCCATGCCGGGCGCAAAGCCAGCGCACACGTGCCGTGGGAAGGTGATGACCATATTCCAGAATCAGACCCGGCAGGATGGCAACCCATTGCGCCCTCACCTGTAGCATTTGGGGCTAACCTGCCCCGCGTGCCCACGGAAATGACATTGGATGACATTGCCCGTGTAAAAGCCGATTTTGTGCGTGCCGCAGAACGTGCGCGAGATGCCGGTTTTAAATGGCTGATGCTGCATTTTGCGCACGGTTATCTGGCACAAAGTTTTTGGTCCACCCACTCCAACAAACGCACGGATCAATACGGTGGCTCGGCCGAAAATCGTGGCCGCTTTTTGCTGGAAACGTTGGAAGCCGTGCGTGCTGTATGGCCTGAAAACCTGCCCCTTTCCGCCCGCTTTGGCGTGATTGAATTTGATGGGCAGGATGAACAAACGCTGGCGGAATCCATTACCCTTGTTCAGAAAATGAAAGGGGCAGGCTTGGATTTTCTGGATGTCAGCATCGGGTTTTCTACCCCCACAGCCAATATTCCGTGGGGTGCCGGGTTTATGGCGCCTTACGCTCAACGCGTAAAACAGGAAGCCGCGCTGCCTGTCACAACCTCATGGTATATCAGCGAAGGCCGACAGGCAGATGCGCTGATCCGCACAGGTGCGCTGGATCTGGCAACACTTGGGCGGCCATTCCTTGCCAACCCGCACTGGCCGTATGAAGCCGCACGCGCTTTACACGTTAAAGGTGCGGGAAATGTGCTGCCGCCTTCTTACGGGTGGTGGTTGGCCCGTTATCACTAACACGGCGTTACCTTTGTATTTCCAGTATTCCGGGTTCACTCTAAAGTGGCCCGGAACACTGGAAGCACTTATTTCTTCTCTGGCATTCCGACACATTCAGCCGGACCGGGGAAACTACGATTGCGCACGGCTTGAGCATATGCGGCGGCGGCTTGCTCAACCTCCTTGCCCAGATCAGCAAATTTTCTCACAAATCTGGGTGTAAAATCAGGAAACAGCCCTAGCATATCCTCTGTAACCAGCACCTGCCCGCCACACGCGGGAGAAGCCCCAATGCCAATAGTCGGAATATGCAAGATCTCGCTGATCTTGCGGGAAAGCGGTTCCATTGTGCTTTCAATCACCACCGCCCATGCGCCAGCATCCTGCACAGCGCGTGCATCTGCTAGAATCTGCTCGGCCTCATCGCCTCGGCCAACGGTGCGGAAGCCGCCATGCGCGTGCACGGCCTGTGGTTTAAGCCCGATATGCCCCACAACTGGAATGCCGCGCTGCACCAAAAACTGAATGGTCTCGGCCATTTCCTGCCCGCCTTCCAGCTTTACGCACCCGGCCCCTGTTTGCGCCATAATCTGCGCCGCCACCCGGAACGCCTGCTGTGGGCTTTCCTGATAACTACCAAAAGGCATATCCACCGCCACACAGGCCTGCTGGCTGCCACGCACAACAGCCTGGCCGTGGGCTATCATCATTTCCGGGGTTACGGCCAAAGTGGAATCCATGCCGTACACCACCATGCCTAAAGAATCCCCCACCAATAGCAGATCACAATGCGCATCCAGCAAGCGGGCCATAGGGGCCGTATAAGCGGTAAGAGACACGATAGGAGCATCCAACGCCGCTAAAGATCGCGGTGTGTGCCGCTTGACTGTTTGATGTCGGCTCACGCGTATTCTCTCCTTGTTTCAATTCAGGATCATGGATCAAAAGTGAGGGCAGCTTTCCTCTATCCTCCTCTGCTGTCCAGCCCTGCCACGAGCCGAAGCAAAGCAAAACCACAAAAAGAGAAAGAATACCCTTCAAAGCATTGACAACACTCCTCCAACCCTTTAGATCACGGCTCAACAAATCGGAGGGATGCCCGAGTGGCTAAAGGGGGCGGACTGTAAATCCGCTGGCGTACGCCTACGTTGGTTCGAATCCAACTCCCTCCACCATTTTCCTGAAAAATATCCAGTAAAAACAAAAAGATAGCGGTCGCTTGTTGAGCGTTACCCCTCTTACTCCCCCTCTTAAAACAATCACCGTAAACACTCACAAAATCAGTATCTTATATTTTTGTATGAGAGATATATATTTATTAAATAAATGCGGACACCTATAGAATTGAAGCCTGTAATGCTATGCTTGTGTAATCGCACCCCATACAAAAAAGGGACCTCCATGATGGAAGTCCCTGTCTAGCTTTCCTGCGTAAGACCTATGCCGCTTGCTCGTTCTGCGGCTCAAACATCAGTTCCGGGTAATCATCAGTTAATTTAGGGCCTCCTCCAATCATACAACTTGGATGCGGGTCTTCCCTGTCGAATGGATAGGGAGCCATAAACCTACGGCGATGCTTATCCCATTCCCAGCCTTGCGCCATTAACCATTGGGAACTGGGGTTCCCAAACACATGCAGCTTGCCCGTCTCCATATCTCTGCGGATGCCAGATCGTTCTTGCTCTATGCCCTCCATTCTCTCCGCACTATGAGCAGCCTGTTCTTTCAGATGCTCAATAATGAGTGCCCTATTTTCTTTGAGTCGCACCAGTAAATCGGGAGAGATTACGGATCGGTTACCTCGTATAACTGGCTGCCCATCAGCAAGAACAATATGCGCCCCCAAACTTTCTATTTCCTTGACCAAGAAGCTGACTTGGAATGGATCGCTATCCCTAGCAAACAGATCACGAAGAACTTGGCTCACCACACGAAAGCCCTCCGGGTATATGTTTTTGCGGTGTTATCGGTGTTACTGGTGTTACCATGCGTAAAAATGGCTGTTTTCCGCCTATTTTCATGAAGCAGCGCGGTAACACACTCCCTTTTACTCCGTGTTACCGGTGTTACCAATCGACTGGTCATCATCGGTCACCTCCGATAATGTCTCCGCTAACAATATAGAAACGGCCAGTTTTTGATGTCCCGGCCTCCCGAGCTATTTCAGCAGATTTAACCAACTTGGATGCTTTACCGTCCGGGCTGGGGATAAGATAACCCGCCGCGATAAGAGCTTGTGCTGCGCGCTTGGGATCAATGCCCTTGCAAACCACTTCACGCCATGATGTCGGGAAAATGAGATATTCCCACTTATTTCCCTCTGAAGTAGCCATGGTGCGGCGGTAGCCTACGCGGTTCAATGTCTTGCTATACGCGTCCTCTTGACCTTCATTGCCGCCCAGCAAGGTAAAGCGACTTTCTCCATGTTGTTCTATGAACAGGCGCACTTGCTCAACTGCTTCCTGATCTTCCCCAGCCTGCGTTCCGCCACGATCATCCAGCCATGACATAAAACAGGCTTTCGCAGCCCGCGTAGCTTCTCCTGATGGCCACGGCAGAATCTTGTAAGCCACGGCCATTTCACCAGCCGCAGCCGCCAACCCAAAACGGCGCACAACAGAACGCACCTGCCCGCTTGTTGCTATGCCATTAGGTAGACAGTCCGCCTCAAACCGATCAACAAGACTCTTGATACCGGATGCAAGGCCCGCTTCATCGTCAGCCCGTTCTTTGACAAGAGCATCAAGATAGGCGCGACTGGCCGTACCATAATGGGTGCGCGCAGCCCTGCGGATATGGTCAGCAAGATCCCCGGCGCCAGGCATTCCGTGCAGATTTTCAAACAGCCCCATACCGGCCCCGGCATCTGCTTGGATACTGACAAGACGCACCTCCTGCCCCGCCATAACCCGACGGCCAGCCTCTCCCATCTTGGTGGCGAGAGTAACTTCACCCGTTGATAGGAACAGGGACCGCCATGTCTTGCGGGCCCGTGCTTCCCCGTTCCGTCCTGCGCGCTGCTTGCCGGTATTGTTGGCCAGCATATAGGTAATGTCCCCGACCTCGCGCCCGTCTGCCGCCCCCATCTCATCCAGAATCAACAAGGTGTCAGAAGTCTCGGCAGCGATGCCCTCTGTCCCATTTGTCGTGCCACGCCATGAGCGTATCTGCCCGTCCCTATCACCCTTGCCCCAGACAGAGCCCGCCGCGAACAGGGCCGTAGATTTACCGGCCTGGCTGGCGCCAACAATATGAAAGCCGCCGGACTGCTCACCCATGATATCCAAAAGCGGCCCACTGAAAGCCACCGCCAAGGCGAATGCCAAGCGGCTGTTTCCCACGGCGTAGACAGCGAGGTCGTTCTGCCAATCCTCCAGCTTGCCTGCCGTGGCATATTCCATGCCAGCAGCTGCGCGCGTTGTCTGAAACGCCACAGCCCGACGGCCCTCCCCCAATGTCATGCCATTGGGCAACACAAAAGCCGGTCCATTATCCGTCCTGTGCCAACCCGAATTGGTGACACAGCGCAGACGACTTTTGGTATGAACGGAAGCAATGAACTGACGAAGCTGTCGGGTAGCAGAAATATTGCAGTTCAGGCCTGCATCTTCCAGTTCACCCGCAATATCCTTGCCTTCCCCGTGCACCATTTTACGCGGAATGGACCATTGATGCGCGCGCCGGTCATGATCTCGCCAGTTGATCAGCAATCCCCACCCTGTCCCGTTTTCATCTCGTGTTTCAGCAACAACATCAAAAGCGGCACAAACCCATATGGCTGGTTTGGGAAGGCCATCTTCTCCTGCTTCTGGAGTGTAATAGAGGCCCCGGCTTGTCATACTGTAACCGGGCGGCATCTTTACATTGGCTTCTGCCTGTGGCGCGGCATCAATGAGCGGGCGGAGGGCCTCCGCCACAGAGACCGCATCGCCTCCCGTCATTTCAAGGGGCAGATCATCCGCCAAGTCCCATTTGGGCGGCAAGGTATCGGGAAGCGCGACCATTCGCACAGACGCAGCCCCGGCATCCCGTAACGCCTCAATAGCATGCTCAGCATATTTCTCACCAGCCTCGTCATTATCAGGCCAGATCGTGACATCCCGGCCTGACAGTGGCGACCAATCGGCACTTCGGACGGATGTGCTCCCGCCACTGGTAAGCACGACCAGATCGGGAAACAGGTCACGGGCCGCGTCAGCCGCTTTTTCACCTTCCACCAGAAGAACCAGTGCATCGGGCTGGGCTGCAAGTTTATCCAGACCATAGAGAGGCAACGGCTTGGCTGGTTGCTTCCAATGCCATCCGGTAACGTCTTGATGTTTCCCATTGTTGTCTGCCCAGACACGGCGGCCATACGTCAGCGGGCGGACTTCCTTTTTCGGAATACCATCTGCACCGGGCTTGCCATTGTAACGGAAACGAGCGAACAAAGGCCGCCCCTCCGCATCCCGATACACCCACATATCTGTGGCATTGCGGGGCTTCTCCGGTTCGGAGGGAGCTGGCGTCATCGGCTCCCACATTTCTGCATCATGGGTATCTGTCGCAAGCCCACGGGCTGCCTGCTTTTCCAGATCTGTCAGCGGTTTGAATAGACCGTTTTCATCTATGCAGGCCATGGCTGGAATATGCTGGGAAGTGCTCATTGCGCACCTCCTGCCAGCCCAAGCATTTTTGCCAGCATCACAGCGGCTTCATATTGAGAACAGTCCGCCAGATAGGCGGCAAGGGAGACCACATCTCCGCCCCGCGCATCGGCCTGCGCAAAGTCTGCCCACCGGCCCGTGTTCAAGTTCACACTAAAAGAACCGGGTTTCCTGTCACTCCGTTTGGGATTGCGCGCTACCCACTCGTGACCCTGCTTCTTGCCGTCTGGCAGCCAACGGCTCAGCAGCGCAGGAAGAATACCCATGGCGGCACGATTGACAGTTTGAAAGTCTATTGCCCTACCCAGATGTACAGAGTCCGAGCTTGATGGCATTTTATCAGCCATAATTATACGTCCCAGTCTAGCACCAGACGTCATTTCTTATTGGACGAAAACTCATCTTTTCTGTACAAGGAGAGAGCTGTTTTCTTCTTGTACAGAATGATAAGCAGCCACCTCTCAGAAATGACAGGTGGCTGTTTTATTTCGTGATGATTTCAGCATCTGGCAAAGACGCAAGCCAAGTTAACCCGGCCTGAAAATCTATAACCGTTTTGCGTCCAATCTTTTTCCCATGCAAAGATCCATCGCCTAGCTTGCGATATGTGTCCGTGCGGGACATCCCTGTACGGGTTATCCAGTCGCTAACCGACACATATCGTATATCGGCACGCGGAACCTTTTGATCCATGACCGCCTCCATCAGACGGCAGGAACTGCTGCACGGCGGCGGCGCCCAAGCGGTAGACAAGACGCAATAAGCGGCAAATCAGAACGACGTACAAAATAAGCACGTCCTCTTCGTTCAGTCGGAATACGGCCTGCCGCAGCAAAGCCATAAGCAGTTGACTGGGCATAACAAGCCGCAGTTGCGTCCTTCTCCAAACGAGCCTGATTCAATTCAAGAAGTGCATCAGCCAGATGCACCCAGTCATGTTTTTCTTCGGTCATATGACACCTGTCAAAACGAATTTAGAAGGTGTCGAACGAAAAATACGACAGTCATCAGGAATGAAAAACGATGTCTTTAATCGTTTTTGTCTTCCCAAAACAAAGTCAGTACGCATACAAAGACTACAAAACCGTTACCAAAGGTTTTTGTTCGTCTTCGTTCGTATAGATTGACCCACGAAGTCATATCTATTCGTTCGACAAAGGCGTTTCATCATCGGAAAGCCGCTCTCGGTGTTGGCGCACCTTGGGCGGTTTTCTTTTGAATGTGGGGCTCCCGATCGGAGCCAACACATCTACCTAATATTCTTCAATAAAAGATCATTCGGCATTGATCACGCCTTCTCCATTTGTTCTATCTGATAAAAATCTGCGCTACCAGTGCCATACGCTTCGTTTCTCTTAAAATACGCCCTATATAAGCGCTTCATTCTGCGTGCATTGTTGTGGTCACAGACCAAACAGAGAGCCCTCAGTGACGATTTATGAGGTTTTTACGGCATAAATAATGATCAATGGGCTGAAGGCATGATTGAGAAGACCAAAAACAGGGCCTTTCTGGTGCTCCTATCCATGCTCATTATGCAAAACCAGCTTTGCTTTCCATTTTCTCAAAAAGTCTTCACAGGAACGAAAAGACTCGACCGAAACATAGCCCTAATTTTCCTCACAAAAGACATCATCCTCATCCAACCAATTGCTGATATCGGCTGCCCAAAATCACCTTCGAGCCCACACAATTTTTTTCGCCAAGCATGATGCAGATATCGGAGAAGTCAGAGCATTTTGCTTCCATACTTCTCCGAATCGCATGCTTATTGATCGATGTCAGTGCTATCTCGCCACCGCTCCAAACCGTTCCATAAGCCTTTCATGATGACGGGATGCCCAATAGGAAGCGGCTCACTATTAGGTGCCCGCTCGGCCCTGATATCGCTTACCTTCAATTGAGGAGACGTTTCTGCAGCACTCTTATCGGGTAAGCGGGAATCCCCGCTCACCTTCTGTCCAATTTGACGCTCATACTGAAACCGACACATTGTATCAGACCGGCCAAGTTTACGCGCGATTGGCCGCCATGCATGACCTTGAGTGCGCAGGCCCACCACAAGGTCAATTTCCTCCTTTGTCCAATTTGAACGCCCATCCGTCACGATGCTGCCTCCGCAATGGCTGCGCATCGGCGTTCCATTTCACCGGATAGCCATTCCAGAGCCATGCCCACAGCGCCCATACCGGGGCCGCTTTCTTCCGATCCCGTAAGCATGCCGTTGCTCATGGCCTGAAGGCATATCCCGATGCAGGACAATTCGCTGGTTGCGTCCTGAATGACGCTCAGCCGATCAGGTGTGGCCACAGGGGTTTTGCACCGTTGTGATGCAGAAGTTTGTTTCTGGCTCATGCTCTCACCCCCGTAAGTGCCAGCACATCCCGCGCCAGACTGGCTTCCATACTTCTGTCATCTTCGGACACAAGAAGTACCAGACGGGCCTTACATTGCAGATCCTTGATGTTCCGGGCTTTGGTGTTCGCAACAGCGCGACAGGCCCGCGTGAAGCGACGGCTTTCCGTTTCTCCTTCCTTGAAATTATGAGCTTTCCAGCTACGGCGATCAGAATTGATGGCAGCGACCGTGGCGGCCTGTATTGGAGTGGTCATGCCACTTCCTCCGGCTTGGGGTCGGGCTTGATGTTGGCTGCATGCAACAAGCTCCACCTGCGGGTTGCCTGTTCTTTGACTATGGCAAGACCAGCCTTGAGCTTACTGGGCTCCATGCCGCCAAAGACTTCCAAGGCAGTCTTGTGCATAGCCCGCATTTCTTCTTCAAACTCGAAGTGGGTGAACCCATCAAGGAACAGGTGATCTGTATATTCCCAGCCTGCACCCCAGAGCGGCGAAGGTTCTGGATGTGTGGTTTCCAGCCATTCCTTTGTGCCTTTGAGATAATTGGAAATCTGTTCTCGTGTTGATGCAAGGGTTAGTCCGGGTGGGGCTGGGCGCGTCCAATCCTGTATTGGCTTGTCATGGATTGCAGAAAGGCTGGCACATATCTGGCGGGCTTTGGTTATGTCACCATCCTTTGCCAATGGGTGCCATGTATCGTCTTGGAAATGGACGCAGGGCCAGAACACCCAGCCTTCCTTGTCATCTCCCAATTCCTGAACAAAAACCCCACGCACATGCTCCCATGCGATGAAAGCAGTCGGGTTCTTGAGATTGTCCGGCATATCCTTGGCGCTGCTATACTTTGGCATCACGCATGCCCTCCGGCTTCTGTTTCCATCAGGATTTGACCCAGAGTAAGTTCCTGCCAGCGCTTAATACCGGCCTCTGAAATTGTCTGTGCCAAAGCAGCAGTTTGCTGTGTTTGAACTCTGCCATTCTGGTAAGCAGAAAACCCAATGGCGTAAGCGGCACCTGTCAGATAGTCAGCCAACTTTGCTGCACCTTCTCCATCATGAAAGGTCTGTTCGGCTATTTGCTGCCCGATGAATTGCAAATCGATATTCAAGAGTATGGTTGTCTTACTCATGCCGCTTCCTCCGGCAGCATCCAGCCGGGCACGTCTTTCGCACCTGTATGTGCTGCCAGCAGATCAAGATGATCCTGCAACCGACGGCTCAGCCAATGGAGAGCTTCGGGATCGGTGATGTCGCATTCATCACAGCTCCATCCGGCTGTCACTTCCACTATAAGGGCAGCCATCATCCGTGCGTCTTTCAGGACAGCCTCCTGACTCCGCATGTTCTTGACAGTTTCCTGTTCGAAACCTGTGAGAGGCTGCTTATTCATGGCCACCCCTCCGCACACTATAGCCGGTCACATTGCCGAGGCGTTCCAGCGTTAAGCAAAGTTGGTCTGCCAACCAATAACGAGCAGCCGGAAAAACCACTTCGTTCTCTGGCTGGCTTAAATCATGCAGCGCCTGTGCAATTTTCTCAGCTTTGTCGAACAGCAAGCGTGGGTTTCTATAGTTGGCAAGATGATCATGCTCGGCTTCTGTCATGGCCGGTGTCGGGTTGCTCATCGCGCAGCTTCCTTCACTTCAGAAGCCACGGCCTGCTTCAAATTATCCCGAACATTTCCAACGGAGCGTGCCAGCCAAGACAGACCATCACCCCAAGCCGCTGCATTTGCATGTGTGGGGGCTGGATCGCTCTGTTCATCCATGCGCTCATACAGTTCACGCATCATCATCAGCATGGCGTTCTGGATTTCACCCAGACTGGCTGCTTGGTCTATGAGAACAATATCTGCTGGCATCCTGCTCATCGCACAGCCTCCAGCTTCTGGGCTGCGTGGCCAGTTACGACAGGATCAGAAGCGCCCATTCCCAACAGCGCTAGAGTAATAAGAGCTGGCGCCACCAATGCGGGGAGGCTTGTACAGAAGATACGGAATGCCCATGTGTGTATGGGCGTGCTATAGGCACGGTTAGCCATGGCCGAATTCATTCTTCGGTTTGTGGTTAGGCCAAGCCATGTGAGGACCAGTCACAGGCTTGGCCACTATTGTTTACAATGCCATCAAATGATAACATTGTGCTAATATAAAAGCTTCGCATAATAATTTTGTCAAGGTGCCAATATGATAACAGGGACACAATTAAGGATGGCCCGAGCTGCTCTAAAAATAGGAGTTAGAGAACTCGCCAAATCTGCCGGTGTGTCTCCCGCTACTATTACGCGTATTGAAAATGGTCATCCTGCCAACGTGTCTACGTTGATCCGCCTTGAGTCGGTTTTAGGGATGAAAGGAGTAAATGCTGATATAAACAATGATGGAAGTATCACTGTAAGGGTATTAAATAACTCCCTAAGCGAAATAGAAAATACGATTATTCAAACTGAATTAAAAAATCAAAGAGAGCATGAAGAGCGGAAACAGGAAGCAAGAGAATGGATAGTAAATCGGGATAAAGAATGGCGTAATAAAGAAGGACAAAAATGCTAATTTAATAATTATATTTACGCAAATACAAGATGTAGGGTTTTAAAAGCCCTCTTTCCTGCATGTGATACCTATCACTAAGCTATAAAGCGCATAGTCAGTTTATAGCTTAACTGACCTTAGCTATAAAGCTGGTAGTAGCTTTATAGGAAACTACCAATCCCCTACCGCCGCAATGCTACCACGTTATCCTCTAAAGCATCTGCGCCAGAAGCTGAGCACGCGCCATCGCATTCGGGCCAGTGAAACGTGCATTCCACGAAAACCGGGCCGGATCGTTTCCTAAGCGGTCAACAATCTTGGTGCCTCCCGGCAACCAGTGCACTTCCAGTCTCTGCTGGCCGCCATTGGTCAAAACGTCAGGAATTTCCATGCCATACAAAGGCACGCTGCCCAGAGTAACAGGCGCAGTTGTCCCGTAACGTCCTATAGAGCCAATGACATTTTCAATGCTAAGTAGGCTGACCATGGCGCTAACAAAAAAAGGCCGCTCCTTACGGGGCAGCCTGACATATTATCCAGAGAGAAGAAAAAGACGCAATTATAGCGCCGATATTTTTATCGGCCTTACAGCCAATTCTTGCAAGCCCTATTGCACAACGCCCTGATTTGAGAACGCAGGCCATTTCTGCAATAGTTGCGTGGAAGTGCGCGGTACGAAGAGCCTATGCTTCGCGTTGATGTCAGGATCTTCGGCCATCTGCTGCAATTCCGGATCAGAACGCAGATCCAGCAGCAATGGCTGAGCCGTGAAAACAGAATGCGTGGCAAGATTTTCAACGCGCCCACATACACTCGCCGCCATATCAAAATTAACAGGAAGCAATGGCATTGCTTTAGCAATCTCATATTTTGGGTGATTGTACAAGAAAAAGGCGACCCACAAGCCGCCTTGGAAGCAATTCACTAATGTTTAGAGAGGAGGAGTATTGAGGCATTTTCCGCCAAGAAGATTAGGCTCCTTCTAATGCTTCATTAACTATTAACAATCTTGCTTAAAGCTTTTTGCTTTAGTTCATAATCACTCTGCGTTTCGAAGGAGATTGCCATTACTAACGCAGCAACCCAACCAATCAGCGTCCAACCAAAAAAGAAATTAACTGCAAAAACAGCGCCTTTCTTCGTAGTATCTCGAATGCAAGCAATCGCAAAAGGCAGAAAGTAAAGTGTAAAGCCAAATATAATAACCAAAACCACAATCCAGATAGCTAGACCGAATAACTGCGAAGGTTTGGCGTGACTTTGGACAGAAGGTGCAGGAGACGGCGCAGGTACTGTTGAGATTGAAGGGGCAACATTTGACGCAGGCACAGAAGGAGTGGACGTAGATGCTGCCGATGCCGCCGGCAATAACGCATCGGCATCAGCATTGGAAATAAAACTATTAACTTCTGGTCGACCGGCAACGCGTTGCCATGTCCCAATAGCAATTCTGGTACTTTCTCCATATACACCATCGGCCATACTACCCGCAGGCAAATATCCTAAATCTATAAGCTTCTTTTGCAATGCAATATGGGTGTCTATTGGCCTAGAGGCCTCTTCCAAAGCCGCCCCGCTAAGCCTGCGGCGATATTTTTCGGCTAAACTATCCATCGCGCTAATATAACAGGCAGCACCATTGGTCGGGATAGATTGATCGGTCACCCCCGGGATAGGCAAACCACAGCTTTCGTTTGCCGCATTCTCATCTAAAATAACTTCCTGCTTGAGAAGCTTCCATCCATCTTTGCCAACGACCTGCCGCAAAGCATAATAAACTTGATCGAACTCCAACTCATGCTTTGCAGCCAAGCTATTTTCGCACAGCATAACTGCTACACCATTATGCTCTGGTGGAGGCATGCAAGAAAAATCTGGGTTGTAATGGCCGGCTGTGTTTTCCGAAACAGATTGAATGGAAGGCACTAACGGTACACTCTTTGCCTGATCGTCTGTAATATATCCATTTTTTTCTAGGAACAGCGCTAGCCCCATCGGGAAAGGTAACGGTGATTGTTCATCTCTTGTGCATTCCTTGTGATTACCCGGCTTAAAATCACAAAGAGAAACACCGAACATGCTATCTTTTTGCATATCCATGTTCGCGAGCATGTAATGCCAAGCTTCAGAAAATTGTCCTAAATTGGCCTTTGTCGCAACGTAATATGCCAAAAACCCATTTGGCTCAGATTTTCCATATTGGATCCAATTATTCTGAGATTCTTCAAGCTGTTGCTGTAAATAGAATTTATAAACAGCATCTTTTGTAACATTTTTCAGGGTACCGCCCTGATATTTTTCAAGTATAACCGGCGGATAAGATCCAGCGTGAGATGAAAAAGTATAAAGAAAAGACTGATCGAAGGTAACGATTTCTGCCGAACCATTGTGCGCGGCATCAATAACTTCTGGGGGACTACCACCATCATACGAGCCTAAAGGAGTTTCCTTCCAAGCCCCGTCTGCTGCAAGACCAAAAATTGAAGTAATCTCGCAACAATGAGCGCCGCCTGTATAAGCTGAAACCATAATTTGCGGCGCAGAAGATGACGTATCGAGGTGATACATAGACATCGTTAAATGATTGACTGGGCCTTCTGGCCCGTATGGGGAAAGAGCAAAAGAAACTTCAGGGGACGATGGATGCGCCAAGTCCTTAATGGTTAGATAAGCAACCTGACAAGAAGCAGGTGCCTGTGGATCCACATTCTGCCATACCATGCGTGCGCCACATTGGCGTGATGGCGTTACTTTTAAGGTTGCTGTAATGCCATCCGACATAATTTGCGCATGCGTGCGGTCATCTAAGCTCGCGCTCGCTAATGCGGGGATGTCGTAATCGGCAGCGTTCGCACGCTCATGTAGACCTAAAAAAGCTACCAGTGAAAAATTCAGGCCCAAAATGACCCGCATTGCAATCTTCATTCCCGACCCATTTGATCTTGATTAAATTAACAGCGCCAAATTCTTTGGCATCATCTTCTCTGTGAGTCGAGTAATAGAAAGCCTCATTGATTCCTGGGGGCACAAAAGCACAAATAGAAAATATTGTGCAAAACTGATGCGTAAAATGCTCACGGATGCTGGCTTAGACGAAAAATCCTGGGCTCCGAGTAAGTTAGGTGATGAGCGTTATCTTGCCGATCCCGCCGATGCTATAATCTCCTTCTAGCCCCTGACTCCCCAACTCTATCCCTGTACAAGCCATGCACAGGAGACTTTAAACAAACCCCGTTCTGCCGCAGGGCAAAACTAAATAGGAATTTCAGCGTCAACCTTTAAGGAGAAGGCAGCTTCCACGCTTGCGCCTTAACTTGCGCTGAGACAGCTGGGAACGGGTCAATACCGACATTCCTTATAAGTGTTGCGACCGTAATCTGCGTGCAGTGTGGATGCTGTTGCGCGTTTTTACACACATACGCCGATGCTTTGTTCTTGCTGGGCGAATAAACCGCTTTCCACGTTGAGGACGGCACGAACACGCGATCATGTCCCATGGTCTGAATGGGCCGCAAATGAAAAGCGGGGCCTGTCACCACATACAGCTCACGCATCATCCCAGCCTTGTCATCCGCCTCTTAATATTCCCCACCGTAGTAGGCGAAACCCCTGCCATCTGGGCAATTGCTCGAAGTGGCATGCGCATCCCCTCCGCAGTTTGCAGTATCCGCACCACCTCCGCCCGACGCTTTGTGGCCGTGTCCAGATTGGACGGAGGGGTAGTGCGGTATTCAGGGTCACCCGCGTTTCCATCAGAACTGGCCGAAAATCCCCGGTCAGGGGGAATATCCCCAAAGGCCAGATCTGGCCTTTGGGAGTTTTCCTCAGCATGCAGCAATACGAACATCAGTATGGCAAGCAATTTGCTAGGCGTGTCGGCTTACGCTGTCATGTCAGACGTGCAGGATGTTTCCTCGCTTTCCGCATAGCAGACATTGTTGGTTCAAAATTCCACTGTTGAGTTGCAGGGAAGGCAGACTATGTGAGTGGTGAGCTGCCATAATTCTCATCAAGACCGTCAAGACAAATCGCGCGCCTAAGTTCCAGCATAGATTTGCTTTTCACTAAGATTTCCTATTAACGAAAGGCAAGCTCATAATCAAAACACCGAGGACATCCATGGTCGAGTTTAAAACGAAGAATGATGAGAAATTATCTGTCGAATATGAAAATTGCGCAGTCACAGTGGAAGACGAAAATGGAATGGAGGTAGGAAAGTTTGAGTTCCGGAAGATAGAGGTACCCGTAGGCTATGAAACGGACACCTACCTGCACTTGTGTCATATGGATCTAGGTCAATACAAAGGTCAAGGACTCGGTCGTCTCTGCCTGCAAGTGGCTCGGGACGAAAGTGGCATGATGATTGGCGCATCCGATCCAAACGACCACGAGAAGAAAGATGATGGCAGTCATCTAATCGGCGACGGTCCGGGCTTCGTTAGGAAAATGCAAAGAGAAGGATTGATCGGCGGCGGCGAGACGCCAGACGATGAGGAGTGAACTTAACGGTCCTGTCATCGGATATGACCTTACCGGGTATGCTATATCTGGATACTAGGCGGACCGGGAACGGAATTTCTGTAGCCGTTTCCGACATCTGTGCCAAGCATCTGCACCAGGTCGAGGAAGATTGCTTGCAAAGGCAGCCGTTTAGTAATTGGGGCGCTCCCTAGGGAGAGGCGCGCGCAAGTCTGGCAAAATCGGAAACCGTTTTGTCACGTCCCATTCCCGCTTTAGCAGTTCGCGTCCTTGGTCAATGGCAAGCTGGACTTTGGCAGCCCAAGCCTTTCGGCCGGAGGCCGGAGGGCCAAAGAGCATTGGATTCCAAAGCTCATTCAACGTAGCCAGAAAAGCATCGTCCGCTGCCTTAGTCTGGCTCTCACGAGGATTGATGCGCAAAATTATCCGCCACTCAAGCACGCGAGCGTCATTTGACACCTTTTCTAGCTCTTCGATTCGTCGCCGATCTTTCTCGATGACTTCCTCATTCGTGGAACATGGGAGTTCATTAATTTCTTCCCACTTGTTTAACACTCGCTCGGCAGCACCGACGAAATCAGCGATGTCCCGACGTAGGTCTGCCAGCCATCGTTCGCGGAATTCAGCGATCTTAGCGGTATGAGATACTAAGACCGCTTGGTCGGCATTGATTCGGGCTACCTCTAATGCTCGGTCCGCATTGATCTTTGATATTTCAATGCTCTTTTTCATGTTCTGCGAATTGCGGATGGTCGCGAATACAGCAACAATCGCGGCTATAACCGCCGTGCCATATGGGGCGTATACCGTTAAAAAACTCTGGATCGATGCATTGGGGATTGGCGGAACTGTCATAAAGGATAAATAGTTCAAATTTTTCGCTTTTGGCTACCCTGCCGGTCGGCAAGCCATAGGTGGTGAGCAGATTACCTTCCGCTTCGGAAGCTGATGGCTGCCAAACTTGTTCCGCTAGCCATAACTCTTAATTTTACGCCATTACGAACATCTGCTTTATGGCAAAAACGAAACGACTAAGCATGGCTAACTTGGCACCAAGCGGGCAACATCGGAGACACTGAGAATAGCAGCTTTCTCGGCTCATCGTTTAATAGCCGACATTCAGCTCTCCCCCAAAGCTGACGCTTGAACAATCGCAGATAAAGCCCCTGCGCTCATTTCCAGATAATCGGATATACCGCTTAACTGCTACGGCGTCTTACGGACATGTAGATGACGCCCTAACCGGCCGGGAAGAAACGTTCGATTTCTGCGCGTTTTTGGGTGGTTACGCGCATTTTGCCGGCAGGATCATACCCCTTTTGGGAATCAACAAAAAGTACTGGTAAACTGCCATCTAAAGCCGAATTCCCCGAAATTGGGAATCACCTCATATGTTAATTTGTCGATCAGTTTTTAACGACAAGATAGCTTGATGTTAACGAAACGGCATTCTGCTAACATCAAGGCAGCAACTCTTTTCAAATAGGAAATACTTCACCGGAGGGTGCGCACCTTCACCAGCCAGTCCCCGGCTTTATTCTGCCGGAAATCCAATACCCTGCCGCTGCCATGAGCAAGGATACGGGTAATAACCCTCAATTCCCCAAGATCACTCCTGAAGGCCTGTTCTGGATCGGCTGGGCAAGCGTACCCCTCCGGCCATAAGGTTTTCTTCACGGTATCAAATGGGAAGGCCACACCCTCACCATTCTCCCAGAATAGCTGTGCAATCGCTTTCAGGTAAGCTGGCAAGGTCACACACCCAGCAGGTCCACAGAGGCGTCCCATGGTGGCATTGAAGGCCAGTGGCCCTATTGCTTTTGGATGTTTAATCACCGCCGCGCTCCTGCAAATGCAAGCCTGCGTATGGATTGTTCGCATCATACCCCATCACGCGCGCCCTTAATGCATCAAACCGTACAATCTGGGCGGGGCTTGGTTTGCGGGAGATACGTCTCTTGTGGGGTAAGCAGGAATTCCTGCTTCGGTCTTTAATTCCCCTATTGTGCGGGCTTACTCCCGGCATCCCTGTAAATTCTAAGCCTGTGCGGTTCTGCATAGGTCGGTAATCTTTACCGGTCATAGTGGCCGCACCTCAATCACAGCCACACTCTCCGGCCCGTAGCGGCGTGACAGGATGGCATCCACAATCTGGGCATCATCTTTCCACGCGATACCATTCAGAGCCAGCAGCGGTCTTCATCTGGTTGTCGATGTCGGGCCTGCTGGTCGGGAGGATGCGGCCTGCCAGTGCGTCCGCCGTCTTCTTCCGGCTCCATGACGGCGGAGGGGCAATGTTGATCGTCAGGGAAACATGCAAAGGCCCAGCCAGGCACGGCTTGCCAATCTGCTCTATGGCGTGGCGCTGGATATGCCTCTCAGCCTGCACTGTCTTCTCATCCGTGAAGGTTCGGCCCTTCCCAAAACGTGGGCGGCCTTTGGCCCTGAGCAGGCCGGGGATGGTGATGCGGTAAACTGGTGGTTCAGGCTGAGTGTTTCCCATACCTGAAAGCATAGTACGGAATGCGTGCAAAGTACAAGGAAATGGCTGTTCCCTGCTGGTTTTTTACCCGCACGGAGTTATCAAGCATTACCAACTGGCTGTGCTTCTTTCATAAGAAGTTCACGCCAACGTTCATGTACAGATTTCATAAAGAGTAAACAGCAATCTCTTGCAACTTCATCCGAATCTCCATTCGCTTTCATGAACCCCCAAATGGCATACTCTCCACCGGTAATTCCGGCTTCAAGAGCCTGAAAATTTTGCAGATCCTTTGTGTCTTCATACAGTTTATCTGCAAGACACCGCGCCATAGAAATTATATTGGGCAACTGAACGCCTGTCATCCTACATTACCCCTGTATTAACAGTATTCGCCATGAGCATGTGGTTATTGGATTGCGCCACTTTCTGCACCATTTGCTGGGGGTCGTTCGCCCTAACGTTTACGTTCTGAACGTGCATTGTCATCGTGGTCGTCTGGCGGTTGTCAGTATGCACAGCACCACCACGAATAGCGCGGGAAGCGTTAACCTGTTTATTCATAGCGTGAATCTGTTGAGATGCAGACACGAAATGCGAGATAGAACTGATATAATCTTGTGTTTCATTGGGAGCATATCTCTGCCAGTCTCCCCCATGAAGAGACATATCTTTTTTAAGATTACCCCCTCCCCAGTTATACTCGGCCAGAGCGGCAGCAATCGTTCCATACTGAACCATATTCCCATGCATGCGTTTTGCAGCATACTCTGCCGATTGGTAGAAATTATTAGGATCAATACCAGAAGCGGCAGCTACGTCTGGCATAATCTGGAAATCTCCTAATGCTCCCGCTCTAGATTTACCTGCGTGCAAACCACGACTGCTTTCCTTGGCCCACATACCATCCAGCATACCAGCAGGCAGTCCGTATTTTTTTTCCAGTTCTGATAAATGCATCTGCTTGTTGCGCATATCTGGCGTAAGATGCTGAGGTAAACCTTTAGCGTTCCCGTGAAATGTAGTCGGGTGCTCGTTATCCCACCCTTGCCCCAACAACCATGAAGCCGCATGTGGGAAGTATTCAGAAAATGCATACAAATCGAAGGCATAATTGCCCCCCATAAGTAGGCGAGACAAAAGACCGGTAGAAGCTCGGCGCTCAACCTCTTTTTCAGATTTCCTGAGCGCCTGTTTTTTAGCAGCATCCTCAGAAATATTTGCAGAAGATTCTTCTAATGTCCCGGTTTCTTCTTTGCCGTTCCTTGCGCACCCACACCCACCTTTACTAAGGGCCAGCTTCAAAATGGCGGTAGTTCCAACCACACCGCCAATTCCTGCCAAAATAGGACTTAAAGCTGTAATGACGGCTGCAATTTCTGTCAGGTGACGCGCAGCATCTGGGTGCTCTACGGCTAACTTGTCAGCTTTCTCCAGCAGACCAGACACACTTTCCATCGCTGGCAGCATGTCTATGGCAATGTCTTTTTTAAACTGCACCCACATTTCACCCAGATGCTTCATCTGCTCATCAACCTTCTCCATCTGCTGAAGGTTGTCAGCCATGTGTCTGGTTAGGGAATACCCCTGCTGAATACGCTGATGCATATCCTGCCCTCGCAGAACCTCATTGCTCCATCCGCCAGAGGTCAGGCCAGATTGTTCGAGAATAGCAATAAGGCTTTGCTCGCTATGCCCGCGCCTGCGCAAATCGGCTATAATGCGCTGCATAGATGTTTCATAACTGCCGTTCATGATATGGCTGATATGTACGCCATACCGGTTAGTAAGCAGGTCTGTAAGCTGAGATTGGCCGTTTAGGTGAACCTCTGTTCGCGCCTGTGCCAATGCGTTCATGGATTGCAGAGCCTCTTGGCGGCTGCTGCCCGGCGTTAGAGCCCCGGCCTCACCAACAGCAAGGATTTCGCGGGCAGAAAATCCGGTTTTACCCGCCATGTTGAGGACATTGGCACCATTGGCGGCAACATTGCCTACCATACCCACAATATTACGCGTGCCGCCAATCAGGCTGGTAGCCCCCACAGCCGCCAACGCGGTATCACGTATTTCCCGAATGGCCTGCTGGCGCTCACGCAGGCGCGCCATTTCTTCGCGCTGCTGTTGGCGGGCAAGCTGCTCTTCCTCACGTACGGCGCGGCGTTTTTCGGCTAAAGCGTTGCGGGATTCTTCCTTTTGAACGCGCGCTGTCTCTTTAGCCGCCTCCTGCTCTGATTTTTTCAGATCCTTGATTGCATCCTTCACCTCATCAACAGAGGCTCCCAAGGCAGACGCAATGCCCGGTATGGAATCCTTTAACTGCTGCTCCTGCTTCTGCGCTTCCCGGCGGAAATTGATCATCTCCGCCAGCGTGCTTTCTAGGGCATCTTGCGCTTCTGCTGAGCCGCGCAAAAAGTCTTCCGGGTCAAACGCAAACCGGATACCGGCTTCAATAAAGCTGTCGTCATTGTCCGGCATTACAAACATTCTCAAAATTTATAGAAGATTCATGATGATGATACTCTAGGCACCCAACAGGTACAAGTCGCCATTCGAGCCGGATACAGCAAGAAAGCGGCGGGACAAACAGCCTTCAACCTACTGAAAAAAACTGAAATCCAAAACGCGATTTCAGAAGCGCAAAAGGCCCGATCTAAGCGCATGCAAATCACGCAAAACCGCGTGCTTCAGGAATTCGCTAAGATAGGCTTTTCCGATATTCGAAAACGGTCAGGGTTTTGTAACCAATACGCGCGCGAGGCAGCGACCTTTGTAATTCTGCACAAGCCCCGGAAAGCATCCCTCCGGTGGAGTTTTTAATTACGAAAAAATTACCCTAAATCATGCAAAAACAATGACTTGACGGAAATCACTAAATCCTGCTCAAGCGGCCAGTTGCGTTTGATTTAATCGGACTGGAATTGTTTGCTGATAACAGCACGGCTGAGCAAAGAGAGGTCACTGAAATCAAACCTCTGGCATGCTGCTAACAGCGGAGATAACAGCAAACAAAAGCTATACAGGCTGAATGGGCAGCAGATGGCCCATTTTCAAACCCGTCTATTCAACGGGCTTAGGTTGGCGCGAAACAGTTTATCCATCAACCTGTGCCAAAACATCCTGCACCAGTCGGTTAAGACTGATCCCGCGTGCTGCAGCAATCTCAGCTGCCCGTGCATGAACGTCTTCTGGTAGCCTCACAACAAACCGGCCTGAATAATGCTTCACGGGATCAATGCCTTTCTCAGCACACATCTCCATGAAGACACGGAGGGAAGTTTCCCCTTCCTGCTGAAGGCCTGCCACACTATCTGCGTAGAAATCAGCCCCTCCGTTCAGCCCCAGAAACTCACCCCGGAACATCCCGATTTCAGGATCAAACTGAATAACAGCCCGATGGCCGCCAATTTCCATTACGTTGTTCATGGCGTCACTCCATTCTGCTCAAGCCATTTTCTTACAGAGGCTACAGCACCCTTGTCTGTATCCGGTTTGGGGTGAGGTCTATGAAACACCTTTACCTCATCAAACAGGAACACCCCTATGCGGGAGCCTTCTCTTTCAGACACCTCCGCCCCTAGGGAAACAAATAAAGCTTCAATGTCTGCCCATGGCACATTGC
Source organism: Acetobacter sp. DmW_136 (assembly GCF_008690365.1). Taxonomy (NCBI): domain Bacteria; kingdom Pseudomonadati; phylum Pseudomonadota; class Alphaproteobacteria; order Acetobacterales; family Acetobacteraceae; genus Acetobacter; species Acetobacter sp. DmW_136. The sequence goes on along the minus strand of NZ_VHON01000041.1, from coordinate 30,981 downwards.
CCGAAACAGGACGCTTGAAAATCAGTTCCAATGTGCGGCGGTGCTTGGCTTTCATGTCTTCTTAGATACTATATTTTAGTATCATAAGCAATTGAGAACATAGAAGCCAACACAAAATATCTTTTCAGAATGGCACCCCAATGACGCTCCGGTAACACTGGTAACACAGGCAATTTTCTAAGGTGTTACCGCCTACCATAGTGAAAATCGGCAGTATCCTGCGGGTTCTAATGTGCGGTAACACCGATAACACCAGTAACACCGGAAAAATGATATACTGAATGGCGCTGACGGTCATTCACGACACTGCGCTGCCCATGCCTCCATCAGCGGACGTCGCAAATCCAGAAGGTCACTCCGAAAATAAGCCGCCTCTACTTTGCTCTTTCCAGCATGAGCAAGTGCTGCCTCTGCTACCTCACGCGAGCAAACTTTTGTCTCCCCAGCCCAATCTCGGAATGTGGAACGCAAACCATGCACAGTCACCTCTTTGGTACCAGCAGCATGATGCAGAGCCTTACTGACGGCTACATCTGAAAGAGGCCTTCCCCTCTTTGCGCCAGGAAAGAGAAGATCTCCAGCAACCGCATCTCTTTGCGGCAAGACCTCTTGCAAGACTTTTACTGCATCACCAGACAACGGGACTCTATGCTCTCGCCCAGCTTTCATTTTTTCTGCCGGGACAACCCAAAGAGATTCAGAAAGGTCAATTTCAGACCACACAGCATTACGAACCTCTCCAGAGCGTGCCGCTGTTAAACAACAGAACCGAACGGCTTTAGCTGCCATACCGTTAATTGACTGAAGAGCTTTCATAATTTCTGAAATGTCTTTCCATTCCGCTGCTTTGTGATGTTGCACCTTAGTAATTTTGGATGGTGCTGGAAGCATGACAGAAAGATGCCCGCGCCATCGAGCTGGATTTTCTCCCTCACGCCATTGCTGCACACGTGCATAATCCAGAATGCGTTCTATACGCCCGCGTATGCGCCCTGATGTTTCAGTTTTTTCTGTCCAAATTGGACGGAGGGCTGTGAGCACATCTTGAGTATCCACGTCACGAACGCTCTTTTCACCGAAAATAGGAAATACATGTTGCGTAAGGGATGAAGTCCACACCGCAGGAGAGCGATGATCTTTCCACGCAGGCGTCTGTGCCTTGATGTATTGGGCTGCCACCTCTGCAAACGTAAGCCCCTTTTCCAACTCACGCGCTGCTTTTTCCTTTTCCCGTTCAATAATGGGATCCAGGCGGTTTTCAGTCATGCCGCGACACTTTGCAGCCTTTTCTCGCGCATCAGCCAAAGACAGTGAATATGCACTGCCCAAACTCATCTGACGGCGCTTGCCTGTGACTGGAGATTTAAAACGAAACTCCCATAGCCGAGAGCCACCCGTCACAACGAGCCACAACCCACCTCCGTCACACAAATCCCCACTTTTATGCCGGGATACTTTCAAGGCAGATAGTTGATTGGGAGGAAGGCGACTCATTGATTTTACCCCTCTTGTTACCCCCCTTAACAGCTGGAATTGGGAGGAACGCCCATGAACGACCGTGGACTCTCAGTGAATTAACACCTTAGAAAATATATACATTTTGGAACGTCAGGGAACAACGTGGGACGCTTATTTGAAAGAAACTCCCTCCACCATTTTTCTGAAAAATATCCAGTAAAAACAAAAAGATAGCGGTCACTATGGTTTCCCGATATGCCTAGCCCATGCCGGATATATCCCGAGACGAAATCATGCCGTGGCTTGGTAGGATTGTAACCTCTGACTCCCCAAAATTTTCTTCCAAGGGTATGACGAAACTTTTTTGGGGAGGGTTATTATGGGCCGCAGAAGCTCAAAACCATTCTGGGCTAGAGACTACAAGAAAGCGGCCTATAACAGACAATACTATCGCCGTAAGAAAGCTGAGCAACGCTTAAGTGGCATTGTTGGTATTGCGATTATTTTTGGCGGTATTTTTATCTTCTCCCATTTTGATGGAAATCATTCGTCAAAATTTTCTTCTGAAGCATCATCTTTGGTGCATCCCGCCGTAGCTGAAAGCTCTGGTGGATTAGAAGCATTCGGGCATTACAATCCTGATTTTGATTGTCATGTTGATCACTCCAAAGATAGTATCGCTACAATGCTGTGTGAAAACAGCAGTGCTGCAAAGCATGAGTTGATCTTTGATCAAACATACTACGCACTACGTCAGATTGTTGGAAAAACTGGCTGGAAAGCCCTTAAGCAGCAAGCTATCTCGGATGATAACGCCTTAAAAGCCTGCATAGATCCGTCTGCTCATGGAGAAGAAACACCAAAAGCAGATCCTGATTGCTACATTTCCAAAATGGCAGAAATTACAAATAAATATAAAACAAAATTATCGGGCGCTCCTTTGGAAGAAGCTAACCGAGATATCAATGAACATATCAAATTACAGCAACAACTTATTAATCTCGGCTATATGCCTGCAGGAAGTGTTGCTGATGGTGTGTATGGGGAAAGCACGCGTGCAGCTATTATAAAATGGCAAAAAAATACAGGAGACCATAACCCAACAGGCTTCCTTTCCGACGATGATGCCACCAAACTCATGACTTCATCGGCTGCTGTACATGTTACCTCAAAAAGCAAGCCAGAATACACATCTCCTGTAACTCCTACCCATGCGCAAGAAAGCCGTAAATCTTTCCTGTGGATGATTATTCTCGCTGTTCTTCTAATGGTTTTTATCTTCTTTCGCCATAAGGTCAGAAAGAATAAATATGAAGCAACTTGGGATTTAATAAGAACTGAGATTTATACGCAAAAAAAGAATCTTCAAATCGCAAGAACGCAGAAATTAACAGCCGATGCATACGGGACAGTTGATGTCACAAAATGGGCTAAAGAAATCAATTACTTTATCAACACGCGTATTTCTCCAATCATCTCTCCTCGCATACAAGATGAAAAAAGACGTGATAAGCTGCGTGTTGCTGCCGGATGCTTAATTGAGCAGCTTGCTTCCGAACCCTTGGAAGCAAGCACATCCACAACTGTATATCGCAGTAATCCAACCGTTTTTGACCCTCGCATGGACCCCTTCGATTATGAACAGTATTGCGCGCTGCTTCTAAAAAATGCCGGTTGGGATGCCCAAGCTACAAAACAAAGTGGTGATCAAGGAGCAGATGTTATTGCGCAAAAAGAAGGTATGAAGATTGTTGTACAATGCAAACTTTATAGTGGAACAGTTGGAAATGCCGCTGTTCAGCAAGTTTACACAGCTAAAACCTACCAAGGTGCTCAAGCAGCTATTGTTGTCACAAACTCAACCTTCTCCGCTCCAGCCAGAGAAGCTGCCGCTACTACGGGTGTTTATTTAATTCACCATGCACAACTTGTTGACACGGCAGATAAAATATTCCGCCATTTTAAATATTCATAATTTGTGATTCTTAAAGAACAATCACTGTAAGCAAATGGCCGCCAGAGCAATCAACTAAAGATAAACTTACCATGTCTTTAACAGATATTGGCGGCATGCACCCAATACACCTCAGTCTACATCAGGTCAGCCATAGACTGGCCTGCCGTAATATTGATAATTGGCTTAAGAAGACCCAAACGGGAACCAAGACAGGTATTGAAGATATACTTCTGGAAGGGGATCTGTCGTCATCGAGAGGGCCAATCGGCAGCGCAAGACTGCGCGGCACATTCAAGTTACACTTATTAAAAAAGAACACAATGAAATGAGCTACTATGTCCAAACTGTTAAACTATACTAAATATGATATTCTCGACATGTTTCCGCGTCTCACTAATCTGGGCGCCAGCTCGTTTGGTGAGGATCCTGAGCTTTTTGGCGATACGCTGTTCGAGGTCATTGAAGATGCGCCGCAGGGTCATTTCCTGTCGTTCAAGCAGCAGGCAGTCAACGAATTAAGGACGTTACTAGCCTATAGCGATGTAGATCTCGATCGCGTCAGTTGGGCTGTTCTTGGTATGAACCCCATGGCGGATATTGAAGAACCACCCAACTGGGGCAGTTTTCCAAGCCTGCGAGCATTCTGGTCAGCCGTTCTGCACGCTTTTGAAAATGACCCCGAAATGCAGGCAGGAAAAGAGATTGACCGCAACGTGTAGGAGCCGGGTATTCACCAACATGGAATACAGAAATGTCTGTTTCCATGTGTTGGCATTCCAAAAACAGACTATCCGCTTCCCTCACAGCTGACATTTGAACTATCGAAGATAAGCCCCCGCTCAGTTCCACATAGGCGGATATACCGCTTAACTGCTGCGGCGTATTACGGATATGTAGGTAGGCACCCAACTCGAGTGTAAGAGCATCTCCTGCCAGAATCATGCCTCTTTGGGAATCAACAAAAAGCACCGGAAAACTGCCATTTAAGGCCAAATTCCCCAAAATTGGGAATCACCTCATATGTTAATTTATCAATATCCGGCCTGCACCATCTTGGCATTCATGAAAATGCGGCCCTTCCCAAAACGCAGGTAGCCTTTGGCTCTTAGGGTGCCATCTTACATGTCGGGGTCAATCTCTTTTCCCGCCCGCACTTCGGGGTCATTTTCAAAAGCGTGCAGAACGGCTGACCAGAATGCCCGCAGGCTTGGAAAACTGCCCCAGTTGGGTGGTTCTTCAACATCCGCCGTGGGGTTTATGCTGAGCACAGCCCAACTGACGCGATCGAGGTCTACATCGCTATACGCCAGTAACGTCCTTAATTCGTTGACTGCCTGCTGCTTGAACGGCAGGAAATGACCCCGCGGCGCATCTTCAATGACCTCGAACAGCGTGTCGCCAAAAGTATCTGCGTCTTCGCCAAACGAGCTGGCGCCCAGATCGGCTAAACGCGGAAACATGTCAATAATATCATATTTAGTATAGTTTAACAGTTTAGACATAGTAACTCATTTCATTGTGTTCTTTTTTGATAAGTGTCACTTGAATGTGCCGCGCAGCCTTGCGCTGCCGATTGGCACTCTCAATAACGACAGTTCCCCTTCCAGAGGTATATCCGTCAAACTGTGTTGTTTTCGTTCTTGAGCCAGCGATCAATTCTGGGGCCGTTATCCTTGAGCATTTTGTGAATAGCACGTTCGACGTCTTCCTTCGATGTGAAGAATGAAACGACAGGGCGTTTAACCACACACAGATGTTCGACATGAAGGCGTAAGCCGACACGACTAGAAAAGCCATACGGCCTCTAGCCATAGCTTAGGGACTTGGCGCATAGACAAGGGCGTGAAAATAATTGCGGGAAACACAGTAATAAAGGAGCCGCCATTCCTCTTTATGCGTCTCCTTTTAAAAACCTCTCCCAAGCCTATGGCCTCCAAGTTTGCAATGTTGGCCCCAAAACCCCTATTGCCTACCAGATTTCCTGTGCTTTTCCAGAAGCCACCTTCAAAAACCCTTGGAACCACAGCGGTGGATTTGCTTGATACCGGCATACGGCACGTATGCGATCGATGATGTTGACCGCATCAAGTTTTCCAAAATCATGTATCTCTGGATTAACGTGGTTGAGGAAATTTTCAAACCTATGGTATTTAATGCGCAGGCATTAAACTGAAGACAATCGTATTCGCAATCACGCGTTTTTCATGAATGCGGCTGGTGTGATCCGGAGCTGGGGGGATCTTGCAGCATTACTGGGCTGCTTAATAGACAGAATAACATTTCAAGAAATATAATTTATCATTCCTCAAGATATAATTTCAATTTCTATCGTTTTTAAACCAAGAGAAGCGTCATAACGATGACAAAAAAAAGCATAGAGACCACTCCCCCACTAGATGCACCAGAAAGCAGTCAAACAGACATAACGCAATCTTCCATGATAAGACTCAACGCTTATACGCGCTTGATTGCTCTTCAGACCGGCCTACAAATCCTGTATTGGGACGCACAAACCAAACATGACTTCAGCTATTCCGCCTACCATGATGATGACCTGATCTATTTTGGAGCCTACACAGGCGGAAATTCTCATATGGCAACACGGTGTTGGGATGGGTTGACAACTTACGATACCCTAAGCAGGCCCGATGATGCCTATGTTGCATATCGTCCTGGATGTCGCATTGATTTTACAAAAACAGCCGGGGCCGGAACTGGCGTAACAATCACACTCAGCCCCACAACTCTGGCCAGTCTGTCAGCTGAAGATGCAACATGTCTTGATCAGAAACTGCGTTCTGGCCATTATTTTAATCAGGTTCGTGGCGGACGGCAGCTTCTTTCTTTTGCAAATGCATTACGAAGCGTAAGCACAAGCCCTAAACAACCAGGCAGCCAGTTGCAAATGCTCGGACAAAGCCTGTCTTTTATGGGGTCGCTCATTGAACAGATCTGCCATATTACACCTCCCAATATCTCGTTATCCGAGCGCGAAATACGCAGATTGAACGATACCCGCGATATGTTGCTGGCAGATCTTGCATCGCCACCCCGCGTGGATCAGCTTGCCCGTCATGCGGGAATGAGCGTCTCACGCTTGCAACGACATTTTCGTATGCTGTTTGGCAGTACCATCTACGCGCTTTTTCAAAAAGAACGCATGCACGAAGCTTACCGCCAGCTTGTTAAAGATGATGAATCCATACTAACCATTGCAACACGGCTAGGTTATGCAAATCCTGGGCATTTTTCAGCAGCGTTTCGTAAGCAATTTGGCATCAATCCTTCCGAACTCCGGCGGATACCTCGTCTCAGGCGATAACTACGGCGCCTCCTGAATTTAAATCTGGTTTTCGCCAGAACATCTGATGTGCCATGCGCTCCACGATATGAGGCGGCAAAATCAATCGTTTTCGACTGGCCACCACACTTTGGTGCAGACAATGCAAGCCTGGAGTGCCAAGTGCGGCATCAAATGCAGCAGCATCTGGTGTTTCTATATGCTCGAAATTATATGCAAAAGGACGAATACCCAAGAGTTGAGTGAGGCGCTCCATGACAAATCCAGGTTCCCTAACGAACCTGTCATAGTCTACAAAAATAACTTTATCCGAAAATGGGCCAAAAAATACTTCTGTTAGTAACCGCCACGCATAACCGAAGGCCCCATCACGCGATACGAGGTAATCAATACGGTCATGCTGATTTCCTCGATGTGCAATCGGCACCAACTGTGATCCCAACAAAGGATCCCGTGTGATAAGATGTTCAAACGAGTTAAGTATCCAGACAGGATCACGCACACAGCAGATAATCTTTGCCTGCGGATAAAGACTATTTAGCAATCCAGCGTGCGCGCACCATTCCCGATTAATGTCTAGCATGACATGATTCTGGGCACCGGGGTTTAAATAAGAACGAACAATACCACGCATCAATTGCTGCCATTGTCCGTTCTTGAATTCTGTCCGGTATTCTCCCTCACTCATAAGAGACATTATCCGAATGAGCATTGGCATTACGGGCGTGTTGTGACGTGCAGCAATAATCTGAGGATTTTGCCGCAGCAGTGCTGCTAAAAGAGTAGATCCAGATCTAGGAAGACCTGAAATAACATGAACAGAAGATGATGAATCAGACATACTGCTTAAATGAATGAATATATTTGTGCAGGTCTCCCCGAAAAGAGGATTTGAGTACCCCGGAAAAGCAGAAATCTTACATCAGCGTGCGCTACGTGCGGCTTTCGTGGATGCCGTGTGTCTTCTCCATATGCTGCTTGTGAGGATGCGAAACATGTGCTGGCAATGACTGACGATGACCATTTAGAAACGATGATACAGCAGTCATGGCCCAGAAGCCCAGAAAGCAGAGGATTATCAATGCAATACCTCTTAAGCGGCGCCACATGCGCCACGCGGCATATTCCCTGCGGCACAGTCGATCGAATTTACGCTGGGGAAGCCAGCCTTCCCGGTCTTTGCGCGGTTCAACCAGTGATCCGAAAAAACGAGAGCGTCGAAATTTCCCCATCCACCTGTTCCTGAATAGTAATCAGACCGGAAAAAAGGGAGAAGTCATTGTGCTTTGTCCCCACAGATTAAGGCAGAAAAATATCTGATCGCTCCACTTATCGCAACCAAGAGCCGCGTGAACAGATAAAAGCGCTTTGCTCCGCCCTCATGTTGGAAATGTGCAAGTGACTAAAAATTTCTCAAAACGAGACATTGGTGGCGTTCAGCCAGTCTATTTCCCACTTGGTATCCGCGCGCGGTTTTTGCTACATATTAAATACAGTTCCGGCAGTGCTGCTCACTGATCCGGACTTTCCAACAAAATCATGATCCTCTCCAAAATTGCTATGGCAAGGATCAATCACGCCACGCAAAGCCCCTGACCCGGCGGGCTTTTTGTGTCTGCATTGCAGAACACATCATATCGAATACCAACGCATCAGCATCGTCAGACGCTATCTGCCAAACCAGAAACCCCCTAACCGGGCCAAAGGTCTGGCTACATGCTGATTAACTTTTTAGCTTACCTGTGGCATCAAGCCACAAGAAATGAGGAAACATGTCTGGCTCAAACTGTACCTGTAATCCGTCCTACACCCGGTCACCGTCAGAATCGTCACGTGCTCCCAGCGCGACTAAGACATCGCTTCAAGGACGCGGTTTTATTGAACGCCATGAAGAGCAAAGGGGTGTCAGCAACCATCTGCACTGGCCGGGCGGGGCGTCTGGGGTAACGCTTGGACCTGGCTATGACATGCGCGACCGTTCCCGGGCCGAGGTCGAGCAGAAATTGCGGTCCATAAAAATCCCCCCAGATCTGGCGACTAAGGCGGCAGCGGGTGCTGGCCTGCGTGGCGAAGCGGCTAGGAAGTTCGCCCGGGATAATAAAAATCTCGTCAATCTGACGAACAATCAGCAGAGTTACCTTCTACAAGTCAATCTCCCGAGCTACGAGGCGATCGTTCGTCGAGGCACCCATGTCTACCTGACACAAAACGAGTTCAATGCCCTCGTCTCGTTCGTCTACAATCCAGGACGAGGCTGGCCGGGTGTCCGTGCTGCTATCAACAGCGGCGACAAACGCAAGGCCGTCAGAATAATCGAGGAGCAGGTGCGCTCGAAAGGCAAGGTCTTGAGGGGGCTGGTCAAGAGACGGCACGACGAGGCCATGCTTCTACTGGAAGGACGATATTAATGATCCGCGCTATCCTAAGCCTGATTTGCGCTGTCTGTATCGGTGGCACCGCACACGCGGGCACCAAGCCGGAGTCTTTGGAGGAACAGTCTTACTACGGCAATACGATGTTCAACGAGGAGCTCGATGGAAAAGCGTTTCTCAATGGGCGGTTGATCATGCGCGTCGAGCGTGTTTCAACCTGTGTGTCGGCGGTCTGGACCCGAAGCAACGGCGTCGGATCGCCACTTCGGCGCGATCTGCTGGAATGGAACAAAATGTTTGATGGCGACCCTTCGAACGACGACCAGTCTTACTATTTGAGGTTCGTTTATGCCGACCATCGTCGGAGCGACGATGTCGTGTCCATGCCTCTCACGGCACATCCGGACGATTTTGAAGATACGGCTGGTGTCACCCTTCTATCGTGCCAACCGAAGCAGCGTCATCGCAGGTGACGATCTTTTTTCCACTTTACAACAAGCCGGAATCAACCTTCCTTACAGCCGTCCAACTCGTTTCAACCATCATGAGGAACTAACTGACGACACGCCCTAGTGATGTGCGCGTTGCGTTCACTTGCGCCTTATTTTAAGTGCTTCAAGCCTGATGTTTTATTTGAAGCGGCATGCTTCATCCACTGTAGGCGCTTCGGCCAACTGAATCACCATCAGCGTTACCGGGCCGGATGTCACATTCCCGCCCAAGTGTCCTTTATGCCCCTGCGCATCAGGGAGTGTCCTTTGATCTTCACCTAAAGATATATCCCCCGGCCCCATTTCAACACGTGTGCCATCCATTGCCTGAACAAACCACGTGCCTTGCAGTGGAATAATCCACTGCACCTTGGGATCAGTATGCCAAACACCGTTCCAATGGTCGGGCTGCACTGTTGAAATAATCCGGGCTTCTCCTTTGAAAAGCTCATCTGACCATTGAGGTGCCGCAGGCTTGTTCATTGTCTTGAGAGTATAATGATGGAGTGGGCACTTTGTCATATGGCTTACGCCGTTATGATCCGCCCAGTTGTGCCAGTAATAGGTAGTGGGCGGTTTTTCTGGCTGATTCTGGCCCGTATTCTGAGCGCACACAGTATTTGCACTTATAGGCAGAAGGCCAACAAGCACCAGTCCGGCAATTACGCGCTGCACCATGCTTCTCCCCTACCTGTTAACGTATAAACACCTTATCGGCCCACAAGTTGCTTTTACAAGGCGGCCGCACATAAGCGGAAACATCGCGTTTAACGCTCTATCCTCTTGATAAAGAAGATCATCCCCAATCTTCAGGCCAGATATTGACAACATTGGCTAAGGCATCAGTTGTTTTTGCTATCAGCAGAGATGCTACAAACCCTATTACGGTCATTTCCATAATGAATATCATCACAACGCTTCCCAGTCCTATCCCACAGAGATAGCGTTCCTAGACCACAGCAGTTTCGATCACATTCCACATAGCTGATATACCTCCGCCAGAATTATTCAGAATCTTTCCAATTCATCGAAGATTACGCACTGGCACCACCTCAACACTGTAGCGCGCCATATTTTTCAAGTTCTTGTACCTTGACGTGCATTGTGTTGCGCAGTGCAATCCGCGCCATCGTCCTGAACTGAAAATATGGAACACACCCCACATGCAATATTATGGTGCGCCAGAAACACAGGCACTTTTACCATTCCCTGCATTGGTGAACATGCTGGCCCGCACCGTGCGCGATTACGCAAACGGCGCCATTACCTGCCCTCCGCGCACCGTTGTTCCTACCCAAGATGGCAATGGCACGCTCATGTGTATGCCAACCGTGGCGGAAGATTTGATTGCCACCAAAATACTCACAATTTTTGGCAACAATCCTGCGCTCCACCTTCCCACCATACAGGGCATCATTACATGCGCAGATGCACATAATGGGCGCTTCCTTTTCAATCTGGATGGCCCCACCGTAACAATGCGCCGGACATCAGCCATGAGCATGCTGGGTATACGCACATTTGCTACTGGCGCAGTCAATCGGGTGTTGCTTATTGGCACAGGCACCCAAGCCTTTGCGCATGTAGAGGCGCTCTGCGCCCTGTATCCGGGCATCGAGGTTATTATCCGTGGCCGCACCCCAGAACGGGCAGAGCATTTTTGCAAGCAGCACGCAACGCACTTACTGACACTACGCCCAGAAGCCCCCAGAGAAACTCCATTTGACGTTGTGATAACCACCACAGCCAGCACAACCCCCATTTATGATGGAAAAGCTGATCCGCATTGCCTTGTTATTGGCGTAGGCGCCTACCGCCCCGATATGGCAGAAATTGCGCCCCAGACTGTACGTGCCAGCCAGCTTTATGTGGATGACCCCGTTGGCGCGCCAACAGAAGCCGGAGACATTCTGCAAGCAGGCGTAAACTGGAACAATGTGCACGCACTGGCACAAGCACTGGATACGCCCCCAGACCCAACGCAGCCCGTGTTCTTTAAATCCGTTGGATGCGCAGTATGGGATCTGGCAGCTTGCCGCGTAGCGCACACCATGCTGTAAGCCGCTTTTTGCAGCCAAGCTTCCACTCTATTTTGGCTGCATATTCCACAGCATAGCATTTATTAACGTAAAGCCCCGTGACCTTTTGGGGTTACGAAGTTACGCTTACCGTTACCCCCTTGATAAAGCTTAGGAGAGCAGCCGTGACGTTTCTTAAAACCCTTACCCATCGGCATACCACCAAAGCTTACGATAAAACCCGCAAAATTCCGGCAGATATCTTTGCCCAGTTACTGGAAGCGCTGCGCTATAGCCCTTCTTCCGTAAACTCTCAGCCATGGCATTTTTTTGTTGCTGATAATGATGAAGGCAAAGCCCGTATTGCCAAAGCCACCAGCGGCCCGTTCGCTTTTAATCTCTCACGCGTTACAGATGCATCCCACGTTATCGCGCTCTGCGCTCGCACCAGCCTGCCCGCCGAATACCTCCAGACCATCACCGATCAGGAGCAGATAGACGGACGCTATGCAGATGACGCCACTAAAGAGTCCATTACCAAAGGGCGGAACACCTTTGTCGGCCTGCATGAACAGGAAGGCGATCTAACGGCATGGACACAAAAGCAGACATACATTGCACTCGGCTTTCTGCTTCTTTCAGCCGGGTTTCTGGGGGTAGATGCAACACCTATGGAAGGGTTTGATGCCGCCGTTTTGGATAAAGAACTGGGGCTGAAAGAAAAAGGGCTTACCCCCGCTGTTCTGGTTTCTCTCGGTTATCATTCCGATGCAGATTTTAACGCCAAGCTGCCCAAATCTCGCCTATCGGAAAAAAGCCTGTTCACACACCTCTAAAATTTTATGGTGGAGGGCCTGCTACACGCAGGCCTATCCGCCGTAATTTATTTTAGCTTGCCGTTTCAACAAAAACTTTCAACTATTTTCAATAGATACTCAAAAAATACTTTGCGACAGAAAGCCAAAGTATCTCCCTGCCTTTCCGTAGCACGCAACTTCAAGCAGAGCTGTGGCGTTACTTATGCACAATTGCATGATCTCAAGAACATGTAAGGGAAAAAATGAAATGTGCACAGAGGAACGAAGATACATTCTGCTATGGGTATCTGGTGCTTTTTTAATGGCGCTTTCATTACCCCTAACCTTAATGGTAATTATTAAGGATGCCATGCTGCGTGCGAACATACCGGTGCATGATCCGCACAGTATAAGCTGGCTGAAACCCATATGGGACGCCCTGCCCGATACCCGATCATGGGCTGTTTACAGCACATCTGCCTTGGTAATGTTCACCCTTGTAGGGTTTGTTATTGGCTGTGCGCTTATGTCTGTTGCTTTCCGGCATTTAATTGCCATGCAGCAGAAAACCAAGGAATCCCGTTTTCAGAAAAACATGAAGAGATTCCGAAAGTTTTCTTAACCGTTCTCCATTAGCCGCTTATAACAAGCCTTACGGCAAAAATAATAAAAACCAAGGCCGTTAACCCATCCAGAACACGAATAACAAACGGGTTAGTAAGAAAGCGGCTAAAGAACAGTGCTGTAAAGGCCAATGTAAAATACCATGTCAGTGTTAACACAGCCTGCACCACAGTCAGTAAAAGTGCGTATGTTACGGCGTTAACATCTGCGGGAATAAACTGTGGAAAGGCTGTAAGATCAAACACCCCAACAAGGGGGTTTAAAATTGTGGTAAACATCCCGCGCCGGAAGCCAGACCAAAATGCCTTGGGGGCCTTATTTTCGGAATCCGTTTCTGTCTCTGGCGTGGAACGCAGGACATTAACCAACAACCGAAAAGCTAAAGAGAGCAGATATCCTGCGCAGGCCCATTCCAGCACAAGATACAATGTATGAGATGCCGCAATAAGCGCACTTAACCCAACTGCTGTGCCAATCCCCCACAAGGTAAGGCCAGCAGCAATGCCAAGCACCGCACCAATAGCGGTTGTACGCCCCACACTGATGCTTAGCCGGATAATAAGGGCCGTTTCCGTGCCCGGTGTTAAAACAAGAACACCCCACGCAGCAGCAAACGCCAGTACAGGAAGGAAAACATGCGGCATAACTATCCGGCTCTCCGGTTAAAGGTTTGGAGGCGTCCTAAAGGAGAAATCGGAAAAGGTGAACAGCCTGCAATAAAAAACAGTGCACCCCTGATGCCGCTGCAATACTCACAGCATTAGGTTTTGAACACGCTTTGCCTTGTTAACGCGCTGCCTGCTGCAATTGCCCTTGCTCAAACGTAAGCGGCATTTGGGGTGGCCCACATAATGTGCGTGCTGGAAAATTAACGACCACATCACCCAGAGGAAGTTTCAACACAGCACGAGTGGGTGAAACACATTGGCCCCCATCATACACGTTGCCAGAAACCCAATACATGCTGGCCCGCCACTGCATGTGGGGTTTAAGTATTTTCTGGCTCGGCTGTTGGTTGGGGGCAAGTTGCGCTGCTTTACCTATCGCAAGAACATGATCCTGAGCATTTTCAAGCTGTATAACCGGCAACGCAGGCACAGCGCGTAGCACTGCGGTTAAAAAGAACAACCCATGCCCCGCTGTGAGACATGCCATCAAACTCACCTTGCCCGTTATCAAACTGCACTGATAAATCATCCGGTTTGCAAAATCTTACAGCCCGATGCGCCTGCGCTGAAGACACAGTGCCAGCAAACAAACACACCATAAGCAAAGAGACAGATATCCGGGCTGATTTTGCCATGCGCCACAGTTTTCCTGCTTTTAAGGAAACCTTAAAAACTTAAGGCATGAAGCACTAAAAACCTGATACTTCATGCCTTGTATTTACAATTTTACAGAACGCGGCCCGCAATGGTTTTCAGCTTTGCCACCAGTTCCGGGTCACGCACAGAAGGCGCTGTCATGATAGCGTGTTCCAATGCATGATCACAGCCTGCGCTACAGCTATGGCGCTTGCCACCCAAAGCAGGAATAACAGCTTTAATCAGCGCTTTGGCATTAGCCGAGTTCGCCTGCATGGTTTTTACAACGCTCTCTACGGTTACGTTGTCGTGCTCCGTGTGCCAGCAGTCATAATCTGTCACCATAGCCACCGTGGCGTAACATATTTCGGCTTCACGCGCTAAGCTGGCTTCTGGCATGTTGGTCATGCCGATAACGGAGCAACCCCAGCTCCGGTATAGCTCGCTTTCTGCACGGGTTGAAAACTGCGGGCCTTCCATAACCAGATAGGTGCCGCCACGCACTGCGGTAATGCCCAGCTTATCTGCCTGTGCCTTTAGCGCATCCCCCACACGGTTGCACAATGGGTCCGCCATGGAAATATGCGCAACACAGCCTGTATCAAAAAAGCTTTTGGTGCGTGCAATAGTGCGATCAATAAATTGATCAATCACCACAAAATGCCCCGGCGGCAGTTCTTCTTTCAAAGACCCCACAGCGGAAAGTGAGACAATGTCTGTCACGCCAGAAATCTTCATGGCGGCAATATTGGCCCGATAATTCAGGCGTGAGGGTGGAATGGGGTGCCCGCGGCCATGACGCGGCAGAAACACGCAGCGCACGCCATCCAGCCGCCCGAAAAGAAGCTGGTCAGAAGGCAGGCCCCAAGGCGTTTCTACCGTGCGCCATTCCTTTTCTTCCAACCCATCAATATCATACAGGCCAGACCCGCCTATCAGGCCAATAACGGGTTCCACAGTTTCATTTTCTGACATGCGACCAGAGTCTCCGGTTTAAAATCACAAACAACACGGCAAGGAAGCACAGATACAAACCTGCACCTATGCCAACACGGCGGCGGGTATCCTGATGCGGTGCAGAAACCCACGCAAGAAAAGTGGTAACATCCCGCGCTTCCTGCGTAACGGTTGCGGGAGTGTTATCTGCATATTTTACCGCACCTTCCCGCAAAGGCGGCGGCATGGCGGTGTAATGGCCAATAGCGAAGGAATTGGCAAACCCTTTGCCCGGCACACGCACCGCATTTGGCTTATAGCCCGTGAGCAGCGCAAAAAGCCTATCTGCCCCACCGGGGTAAACCTGCACAATGCGCGAAAGATCAGGCGGCACCACGCCCCCATTGGCTGCACGCGCAGCTTCCGGCCCGGAATAGGAGGATGAAAGCGCATCATCTGGCCGGGCATTACGGTGTTTGAGCCGCCCTTCGGCATCCAGCCCGTCTGCCACCTGCCATGTTGCGGCAACAGCCCCCACTTCTTCCAGTGTCAGCCCCATATCTGTGAGATCAGAAAAACGCACTTCAGACAAACTGTGGCACGAGGCACATACCCCGGCAAACACGGCATATCCTCGCTGCACAGATGGCAGATCAAAATGCCCCAGCGCCCCTTTAAAAGACCAATCCTGCACAGGCGCTTTAACAGGTTGCGCATGTGCAGACTGCGCAATGTCTGGCCCCAGCAGCAAAGCGCCTAAAAGCACCATCCCTCCGGCATGGAACCAGAATGCATGGTATGTTTTCTGCACCATTATGCTTCCCTCCCGGCAAAACGGGTGCGTAAGGGCAGAAAAACCAGAAAATACAAATAATAAACCAAACAGGCAGCCTGCCCCGCCAGAAGCCACCCACCTTGGGCATGATGCACGCCAGCCGCTGCGGCAGTAACTGCCGCCCCTACGCATGCCAGCAGTGCCCCGGCATCTGTTAACCGTGCCACGCCGCTGTTTGCTATGCGGCTTCCTTTATCCAACCACGGCACAACAAACAGCACGGCCACCGCACCGCCAGAAACAAGCAGCCCCCAAAACTTGGAAGGCACAACCTGTAACATTCCGTAAAACGGCAGAAAATACCATTCGGGTTCAATATCGGCTGGAGTATGCAACGGGTTGGCTGGGCGATAATTGGCTGGCTCTGTTATCAGCCCCGGCCAAAAGCACATCACTGCTACAAAACCCAAGGCCATAACCAATATGGCCAGAATATCCCGCGTGGTAAAATACGGGTAAAATGGCAGATATTTCCGGCGTATTTCGGGTTGAACGGAAGGGCTGGAACTTCCCTTTGCATGCACAACAACAACATGCACCAAAACCAACCCGATAATAACAAATGCCAACAAAAAGTGCAGGGTGAACATACGGTGCAATGTGGGTGTGCCCGGGCTTTCACCTCCCAGAAAAACCTGTTCCAGCCCCTGCCCTATAAATGGCACAGCCCCTACAGCCTTGGCGGCTACATCTGCGCCCCAGTAAGACATCTGCCCCCAAGGCAGCACATAGCCTGCAAATGCCGTTACCATTACCAAAACCAGCAAGCCACACCCGCTTAACCATATACCGCGCCGTGGGGGCAAATAGGTGCGGTAATATAGCCCACGCAACAAATGCGCATACAAGGCCGCCATAAAAACCGAGGCCCCTGTCATATGCATGGCGCGCAGCAACCAACCAGAAGGCATTCGGCGTTCAATGGCCTCAACTGACCCGAAAGCAAGCGAGGCATCTGGCGTGTACGCCAGTGTAAGGGTTAGCCCCGTGAATAGCATAAGCACCAAAACAGCCACCAGCATGGCGCCAATGGTCCACCACCAGTTCAGATCTGCGGGCAAAGGCAGGCGTCCATAATGGCGTGCATAAGCACCCGCCTGCTGTAAAAAGGAACGCGCTTCCTTTTCTGCCTGCTCCGTATGGCGGGCTGGTGTTGCTGCCATCTTGCCCTTTTCTCCCCTTACGCCACTTATAGGGTACATGTTCCTGCCCCGTGCAGAGCTGCTGTTGGTTTAACGATGTTCGGGTTCATCTTGCAATGATGCGCCAGAAAGCGCACCCCTTGAAAGCCTGTAAGCAGATGGCAGCTTCAGGTAAGGACGATGAGGAAAAGACAGTTCATGACGCCCACCAACACCGCTGATGTTTCTGCCCACCAAGCCCTGAGGGAACCAGCCCGCCAATGGTTTGAAAGCCTGCGCGACAAAATTTGCGCGGCGTTTGAAGCCATTGAGCAAGACGCCGTAAAACAGAACAGCCCCGTTTTACCCGGCCATGAAGCCGCAGGCCGTTTTGAGCGCAAAAGCTGGAACCGCCAGAACGAAGATGGCAGCCCCGGCGGCGGCGGTGTGATGAGCGTAATGCATGGCCGTGTTTTTGAAAAAGTGGGCGTAAACGTTTCTACCGTGCAGGGCACCTTTACGCCGGAATTTGCTGCCACTATTCCCGGCGCAGCAGAAGATCCCACATTTTTTGCCACGGGTATCAGCCTGGTGGCGCATATGTGCAGCCCACTTGTACCTGCCGCACATTTTAACACCCGCATGATTATCACCACCAAAGGCTGGTTTGGTGGCGGTGGGGATATTACCCCCATGTTTCCCGACAGCGCAGAAGCGCAGGATGACGCCGCACGCTTTCATGCCGCTTTTGCTCAGGCCTGCAACGCGCATGACCCAGAATATTATCCGCGCTTCAAGGCATGGTGTGACAAGTACTTCTTCCTACCCCATCGTAATGAACCTCGCGGTTTGGGCGGTATTTTTTATGATCGGCTGAACAGTGGTGATGTGCAGGAAGACTTTGCCTTTACAAAAGATGTAGGCTTGGCTTTTCTGAACGTGTTTCCCGAAATTATTCGCAGCCGCATGATGGAACCCTGGACACCAAAGCAGCGTGAGGCCCAGCTTATCCGCCGTGGCCGCTATGTGGAATTCAATCTGCTACATGACAGAGGCACGTTGTTTGGCCTGAAAACCGGCGGCCATACAGAAGCCATTCTGATGAGCATGCCGCCCGAAGTAAAATGGCCATAATAAAACACGCGTGATTCTTCCCTCATATGCGCTTAATATGATGGAGAAACAGGAAGAGGATCTCCCGCGCTTGCCCCACGCTGATCAGCCCCGACTTTTTGTGATGCCTGAACGGCAATTTTCGCGCCGCATGTTTCTAAGCACTCTGCTGGGCAGCGGTGCGGCCATTATGGCGGGCACGCACACAGCACATGCGGAGGATTCTCTTTCTACCAGTGCGGATAGCGGATCTGCGCTTATTATTGGTGGCGCCACTTCTTCAGAATGTGGACGTTGGGCCAGTTTGCTGGCGCCTGCATTAGAAGAAGAACTACACCTTAGCCCGCCTTTACAGCTTACCCCTACAACCGGATGGGATGGCATAACCGGGGCTAATCTGTTTGATACACAGCAGCAAACAACCCCCGGCCCTGTTGGGCTTATGGTGCCTGGTACGGCTATACTTTCTGCCATGTTGGGTGGGCCACGTATTCATTTTGATTATCGACGCTGGGCCCCGGTGTTTCTGGTGGCACAACCTAGCGTTGCCGTAGGGCGCGTAAGCCTGCATCAGTCTTTCCGTGCTCGTCTAACCGGGCAGCTTACGCGTGTTGCTGTTTCCAAACTAACAGGGCCAGAGCTAACCACCGTTCTGGCGCTGGATATGTTGGGCTTGCGCCCTCAGCCTGTAGCCGGACATGCCACGCCAGAAGCCGCAATGGCCACGTTACAGACAGGCCAGACAGACGTTATCCAATTGCCGCTGGATGCCAGCTATCCCAGCCGTATTGCCTCCTTACAGGCTGCGGGTTTTACGCCTCTGTTTATCAATAACGCCCGGCCCGATATGCAGATCCACCAGCCCAATCTGCTGCCAGATCTGCTCACTGTGCTGCAACAGGAACACAAATATTCCCAACCTGCGTTTCTGCTACCTGCTTGGGGGGCCATTGCCGCAGCGTGCAGCTTGCGTGCTGGGCTTGTGCTGCCTGCCCTTACGCAACCAGACAGTATTGCCCAATGGCGCCATGCGGCTGAAATATGCGCAAACCACCCAGCCATTCAGCAAGCCGCATTGGCAGAAAACCAAACCATTCTGGCTGGCACGGCTGGCATCCCGTTTTATGAAACACTTATGCCCGAGCCACACGTGCTGATGGCGCTGCGCCGCTGGTTTGCCCAAAGCCTGCCCCGCTGGCGCGATGCCACGCCCCCGGCGCTACTTTCAACGCCGCCGACGCAGTAATACGCGAACAGACCCTCGGTTGCCTGCATGAGGATATGTAAGCCCCAGAATGCGGCGGCGGATTTCTGGCCTTTCCAGCCAATGCGGCAATTCGCGCCGTAAAATTCCGCCTTCCTGCCCTGTGCCCAAACCAGTAATAATTTCCACACAGCGCAAACCCCTATGGGTAGCCACGTCCATAAACTCCATCAGCCGATGGAAAGCTTCGTGCGCCACCATACCGTGCAGATCCAGCCGCCGCTCTACTTTGAAACTACCTTGGGTAAAGCGCCGCCAACTGTAATCATCCACTCCGGGTTGGCGTTTGCCTATGGTTTCTGCCGGGCGCGGAGCCTGCTGCACACGTGGGCCCGCAATTGAAGCACGCGGAGCCATAAAACCATAACCGGCTTCCGCCACACCGCTTCCACCACCAGATGAAGACGCCATAAGCCCACTGGCCTGAGACTTTTTGCCCACCTTAGCCTGAGCACGCGGAATAGCCTGTGGCTCTGGTTCGTTCTGTGCAGCGGGTGGCACAAGTTCGGCCACATGCAGGGGGGCCACATCCCGCACGACAAGCGCCCATAACGCCTTTTCCCCCTCTTGCAAGTGCCGCCGACGCCTGTTCACATCACCCTCTACGTTTCATACCTTAAAACCAAAAATGGCCCGCCAAGCTTGGTTATCACCTGCCTGCGGGCCATCTTTCAAGAAAAGAAAAAAGCAGCCTCCATTTAGAAGGCTGCTTTTTTTACGCCAGATTTACTGTTTGGCGGCTGGATTGCTGTTGGTAAGCAGCTTGCCATCGTAACGCCCTGTCAGCGTTTTCAGAAAGGCCACAATGTCCGCTACATCCTGATCAGAGATGTTCTGATCCGGGGTTTGGTAACGGGCCATTTTGCGCACGGCTTCATCCAAGGTTTTTACGCTGCCATCATGGAAGTATGGGCCTGTCAGCTCAACATTCCGCAAATTGGGCACAACAAAACGGTTCATATCACCCGCTTCATGTGTCACCGCGTAACGGCCTTCATCAGCATCCGTCAGCTTGCCTCCACGGTCTTTGAAATAATCCCCTTCAAGACCCATGATTTCCATGCCGCGGCCACCTGCCCCAATGCCGGTATGGCAACCAGAGCAGCCAATGGCCTTAAAGCGTTCATAGCCACGTTTAGCTTGCTCGCTAATGGCGTCCGGTTTGCCTTTAAGGTATTCATCAAAGGCACCATTTGGCGTAACCAGCGTTTTTTCAAACTCGCCAATAGCCGTGGTGATGGTTTTTTCATCAACCTTGGCATCGGGGCCAAATGCTTCCTTGAACAGCGGTGCATATTCCGGGTTGGCGTTCAGCTTGTTGGCCACTTCCTCCCAGTTATGGGAACCCATTTCCACCGGATTCATAACAGGGCCAGCGGCCTGATCTGCCAGCGTGGTGGCACGGGCGTTCCAGAACTGCGCCATCTTAAAGTAGGCATCATACACAGTAGGCGTGTTGATGGGGCCTTTCTGCCCACCAATGCCGGTGGCTGTAACCAGATTATCCACCCCGCCGGTATCCAGCCCGTGGCAGCTTGCGCAGTTAAGCGTGTTATCGCCCGACAGGCTCTTATCAAAGAACAGCTTGCGCCCCAGCGTCCATTTTGCCGGATTGGCTTCCACGCTTTCTGGCACAGGGCGAATAGGCTCTGCTGCAAACTGCTCTGCCGCACCTGTGTTGTTGTAGTTTTTGCGGCGTGTATCCTGCACCCATTTCAGCACAGCTTCACGCTCTGCATTGGACAGGTGGGCGTGCCAGTGCATCATCAGATACAGGTTGGGTGGCATACGGTTTTGCGTAATCACTTCCTCAATGCGGGAAAGCTGCTCTTCCGTAGGCACAGTGCCCTGTTCAAACGCATCCAGCACTGGTTCTACACGGAAATGACGCAGCCCGTTGGCACGGTCTTTTTCCATAAGCGTTTTGGCAACCGGCACACGGAAGTAAAACGGCAGATCACGCTGTTCGGCATGGCAGTAATCACACCGCGCCTCACGCAGGGCGTTAAATGCTGCCAGCGCCACGGGATCTTTCAGCGTGGGGGAAGATGCTGGTAATTCTGGTGCTGTAATGTGGTCAAAATGCTGCAGGTAAGCGACTGTGCCACCATAAGCCAGCAGAGCTACACCTACTGCTGACACGACTAATCGTTTCAAAACCCGGTCTCCTAATTTCTACGCCTTGATTGAATAGCTTTTATGCGCTGTTACCTGCATTGTGTTTGATACATATCAATATGTCCAAACGATTGTTTTTATTTTAATGATTGATCTTTTCGATGATGAGGCGTTCAGGACGCCAAATCATCCTTCAGCCGCGCACGGGCAATAGCCACGTATTCCGGGTCCAACTCCATCCCCAGCCCGTAACAGCCCAACCTTTGGGCAGCCAGCAGTGTGGTGCCCGTGCCCATAAATGGATCAAGCACGCGCGCACCTTCTCGCCCATGCAACAGAATACACTGTTCAGGCAGCGCTACGGGGAAGGTGCCGGGGTGATCAAACTTTTCTGCCCGGCCCCGCACGGTTTCATACGGGATAAACCACGTATCACCCCGGCAGCGCCTATCCTGCCTGTGGCCACGCCGGGCAATGTTGGATTTATCCTTATACGGCACCCCGGCACGTAACCGATCAAGCCGCACATCTCCGTGCAGCGTGAAGTGGAAAACATGTTCATGCCCGCGGTGCAGAAACCGCTGGCTGTTCATGGGTTTGAAGTGCCCGAAGCTATCTTCCCCCACGGAAATGGATTTCACCCACGAGATATGGTTTTGCAGCACAAACAGATCACGCAGCCGCACTGCCAGCTCAAACGGCAACCAAGGTTGTGCGGATGAGCCGGAAATATTCAGGAAGAATGACCCATCATCCTTAAGGATGCGCTGCAACTGCTGCGCAACCTCCAGCATCCAGTCCAGATAATCTTCTTCTTCCCGCCTGTCCGGGTAACTACGGTAGGACAGGCCGATATTATAAGGGGGAGACGTAACAACCACATCCACCGATTCCGCCGGCACGCGCTTGAGCGCACGCAGGCAATCACCCATTACTATTTCCTGCTGCCCAATTTTATAACGGCGGGCGCGTGGTGGTTTGGTGTGGGTGGTGTTGGCGCGGGATGCCCCGTTACCTTTGGCAGCTTTCACGCACTACGCGCCGCCGCAAGGCGCCATGTGCTGCCATTTACATCCAGCAAGCGCTCAAAAGTCCACAGATCGGAAAATTCGGTTACGGCATCCGTACCTGTTACCGGCTGCCCTTCCTTGTTCAGCACAAGGCTGATCTGGTCCGAAACAATGCGCACATCAATAGCGGCTGCCGTACCGGCTTCCATGGGTGTTAGACGCACATCTTCAATTGCCAAAGACCGAATGGCTTTAACATCTGTCCGCTGCGTTTCTTCTGCATTGGTGCGGGCTGTAATGCCTGCCTCAAATGCAGAAAAAACAGCAGGTGTCAGGTACGTTTTCAGAACATTCAGGTTGCCTTGTGCATAGGCCCCCACCACCTGCGCAAATGCAGTTTGCGCACCGTTGAGAAACTGCTGAGGTGTGAAAGAAGGATCTTTCTGCCGGATATCTGCCAGCAATGTGCCCACGCGCGTACCCGGGGCAGGAATATCAAATTCCGCCGCAGCTTCGGCCTGTTCTGGCTTGCCTTCCACCACTCTGGGCGCTGCATCCGGCCGAACCTGAAGCTGCACCTGTACCGGCTGAATACCCACGCGCTTGCCCAGCACGCTACGCAACCGCAGCACCAGAAATGCCGCAACCAGAGCCAGAAGCACCAGATCGACCGGGAAATGGCCGAGAGAAAAATCCATCTGTCTTACGTCCACCAAAAACCTTGCGCCTGTTCTGCCATAGTACATGAAACAGAACCGGAGAATCGCGTGTTACTTATCACATAGTCACGCGCATGGGGGGATACAATCACCTGCCCTCTTGCTAAAGGGGCATTATGCTTCCTACCTTGCGGGTATCATGATCATCCTGCGACACTGCGAAAGCGAATTCAACCGCCATTACAACCTTCATGGGGGAGATCCGGGGTTGGAAGACCCACATCTTTCTGCTGAGGGCAAGGCCCACGCGCAGGAACTGGGCCTGAAACTGGCGGATAGGGGAATCCGGCGCATACTGGTTTCCCCCTTCACACGTGCGCTGCAAACCGCCACGCCTTTGGCGCAGCGGTTGGGCATTACCCCACAAATTATGCCGCTTGTGCGCGAACGCGGCATGTATTCCTGCGATAAAGGTACACCCGCCTCTGTTTTAGCATCAGCATGGCCACATCTGGATTTTGCCCACATAGATGAACACTGGTGGTCTCCGCTGCCAGAAAGCAGCGCAAGCCTGGAAAACCGGGCCCAACAGTTCCGCCAGATTATGGCGCAGGATGCCAGAGCATCCGAAACTCTTGTGGTCTCTCATTGGTGGTTTTTGCTGAGCCTGACAGGGGAGAGTTTTGAAAATGGAGACTGGCAACATTTTTCCCCCTAAGCGCGCATAAAACGCCCCGCACAGCCCAGATACCCTGCCAAACATGCCGCTTACAGTTGGCGGATGCCTGCGGGCATGCTACCGCGAAGGGTATCCAAAGTTGAAGCTGACGAAAGCAGAACCGATGTCTGAAACAGAACAGAGTGCCCCACCCGCACTGCCGCTTGCCGTTAATTTGCAGTACACCCGCGATCTGTCGTTTGAAGTGCCGGTTGGTGCAGAAATTTTTGCCACCCTGCGCAGCCAGCCCCAGATTGGCGTGAACATTGATGTGCAGGCCAACCGCCTGCAGGATGACCAGATGGTTTACGAGGTTGTTCTGTCCATTAAGGCAGAAGCCAAGGAAGCCCCGGAAAAGGAAGGTGGCCCCGCTGGCCGCACTGTGTTCCTGACCGAGCTGGTTTACGCCGCTGTCGTAACGCTTACCAACCCGCCGCAGGAACTGATCGAACCGATCCTGCTGGTTGAAGTGCCGCGCCTGATCTTCCCCTACGCCCGTAACATCATCAGCGATGTAACGCGTGATGGCGGCTTCCCGCCCATCGTGCTGCAGCCGATCGACTTTGTGGCTCTGTGGCAGGCACGCCGCGCAGAATTCCCCGAAGCAGCAGGCCACGCATAATCTCGTTGCCTTTGCTTTAAAGGTTGCAAAAAGCCTTCGCACTTACGGGTGCGGAGGTTTTTTTTATACGTGATATAGCCCCAGAGCTTCCATAATCGCTGCGGCAGAAACATGGGCCGCTATATGCACATCGTGCCAACCCGCGTTACGCAAAACATCTGCCACACGGCCAGATATCACCACCGCACGCGCCTGCGCTGCCAGCCTCTTTTGCTCGACTTCTGGCAAAGCTGCCAACCAGCCTGCTGCACTTTCTGCTGAAAAAAACAGAACGACCGCTACCTTGGCAGCCTGAATGGCTGTACGCGTTTGTTCGGTTATTTTCTGGATCGGTTTGGCCGCATACACAACGCGGCGCATAACCTTAAACCCCGCCTGCCTGCACCAAGCCGCAAGCTCTACGCCCTGTCTTGCCCCAGAGCAGAGCAGCAGGCTGCCTTGTTCTGGCTGTTGGTGGGTTTGTAAAAGCGAAACAAGCGCACGGGCATCACCATCTGCGCTTTTCACACATGTAAACCCGGCATCACGCGCGCGTTGGGCTGTACGATCCCCTACTGCGTAAACCGGTATATCCAGCGCTTTGGCCTGCTGTGCGGCTACAACCACAGCAGAAACAGCCTGCCCACTGGTAAGCAATATGGCTACGGGTAATTTTTGGGGCAGACGCAGCGTATGCCGCTGCACAACCAATGCAGGTGAGGCCAATGGCAGCCAGCCTGCATCCGCAACGGCTGCCATTGTTTCACTCAACCCCGGTTCCGGGCGTGTAACAATCACACCACGCGGACGCATGGCGTTACCTCAGTTTTCCTCAAAAATATCAGAAGGGCTATCTTTGCGCAGGCTTTCACCCAGCTCCTTACCCAGCCTTGCAGCATCTTCCGGCATGCCAGTAATGCTACGCTTTAACAGGAAAGACCCATCTTCACGCGCAACAAGGCCCGTAAGATGCAGCTTGGGGTCTTTGCCCTCCTCGGCGGGAAGAAGCTGTGCATAGCCACCGATAGGCGTACGGCAGGAACCATCCAGTTCCGCCAACAAAGAACGCTCTGCCGTGGCAACAGCGCGGGCCTCGTAATCTTCAATTGCAGATAACAGTTCGCGCAGTTCAACATCATCTTCGCGCACGGTTACGCCTACAATGCCCTGCCCTGCGGCTGGCACCATAACTGTGGGGTCCAGCACAATGCTGGCACGCTCTGCCATGCCAAGGCGCTTTAGCCCGGCCAAAGCCAGCAACGTAGCCTGACACTGATGGGCAGCGAGTTTATCGAGTCGGGTTTGCACGTTGCCACGCAGCAGGCCAAATTGCAGGTCTGGCCGCACATGCAGCATCTGTGCCTGCCTACGCACGGATGCGCAGCCTACAAGCGCACCTTCTGGCAGGGCGGAATACGGATCATCCGGGTCGGACTGCGCAAGGCCAGGGCTAAGGATAAGGGCATCACGCGCATCTTCCCGCTTAAGGGTGCAGGCCAGCACAAGGCCGGGGGGCAGCGTGGTTTCCAAGTCCTTAAGGCTGTGCACGGCAAAATCAATCCGCCCATCGGCTAGGGCTTCATGAATTTCCTTTGCAAACAGGCCTTTACCACCAATTTCGGCCAAACGCCGATTTTGCACCTGATCACCCGTGGTGTTAATCTGGTGTTCCTGAAACGCCCCCATATCCCGCAAGACGGGGCAGAAGCGTGTCAGTGTGGTAAGGAAGGCGCGCGTTTGCACCAGCGCAAGGGGCGAACCCCGCGTGCCAACACGCAAAGGCAGGGTGCGGCGCCCAGAATGGCCACTTGCCTTTTTCTGGCGGGCCGCCGCTTCCGCCGCAAGTTCCTGCAACGCAGGAGAAGGGGCGGATGAGGAAGGGTAGGCTGAATCCATAAGAGTGTCTATTACCGGGAGTAGAGAAAGGACAAGAAGTGATGATGCCCGGCTGGTCTGAAAAACTTGCGCGACCGAAAAAACATTCCGCCCCCGTCCACCTATTGCGTTACCGTAAGGATACGCCGTTTTGCATGATGCGTCCATGAACGAAACCGCACAAAACCGCAGGCCAGATGGCCCAATACTGGCCATTGAATCTTCTTGCGATGAAACCGCATGCGCCATTTTGGCCCCTGATGGCACCGTGCTGGCGCAGCGTGTTATTTCTCAGGATGGGCATGCAGATTTTGGTGGCGTGGTGCCAGAAATTGCGGCACGCGCTCATTTGGCCCTACTGCCGAATCTGGTTCGGGCCACTTTGCAGGATGCCAACATCCCCCCCGCGACTCTGTCTTTCATTGCCGCCAGCACCGGGCCGGGGCTTATTGGCGGGCTGATTGTGGGCAGCGGTTTTGCCAAGGGGCTGGCATTGGCGCTGGGTATTCCGTTTGTAGCAGTCAACCATGTGGAAGCCCATGCCCTTACGGCGCGGCTGCCCGGTATTGTGCCCGATGGCGCCCCCTTCCCTTACCTGCTGCTACTGGTTTCTGGTGGTCATTGCCAATGCATTGCAGTGGAAGGCGTAGGCCATTACCGCAAACTAGGCGGCACGATTGATGATGCCGCCGGTGAAGCGTTTGATAAAGTTGCCAAAATGCTGGGTCTTGGCTGGCCCGGCGGCCCGGAATTGGAAAAACTGGCGCGGGAAGGCAACCCCAAAGCCGTCTCCCTACCCCGCCCCCTCTGGCGGCGTGAGGGCTGCGATTTTTCTTTCTCCGGCCTAAAAACCGCCATCTCCCAAAAGCTCGCACCTTTTGGCAAGGCGCCTCTGCCCCGCCAGTTTGCGGCAGATCTGGCGGCATCCTTTCAGCAAGCCGTAGCCGATGTAGTGACCAACCGTATTGAGCACGCACTAGATATGATGCCCGAAGCCAAACTGTTGGTGGCTGCTGGTGGCGTGGCTGCCAATACAGTTTTGCGCGCGGCTTTAGAAAAAACAGCCGCACAACGCGGCCTACGCTTTGCAGCTCCCCCTTTACGCTTGTGCACGGATAATGCCGTTATGGTGGGTTGGGCAGCCTTGGAAACGTGGCAGGAAGCCGCCACACGCCACCTGCCCCCCATAAACGATAACGCCCTACGCCCCCGCCCGCGCTGGCCACTGGAAGACATGGCCAGCCGTTTTGAAGCAGAAACACCCACCACATGAACTACCGCCACGCCTACCACGCCGGTAACTTTGCCGACTGCATGAAGCACGCCTTGCTTGTCACCTTGCTGCAAAGCTTTTTACGCAAACCTGCGCCCTTTATGGTGTTGGATACACATGCCGGTATCGGGCGGTATGATCTGCACAGCCCCGAAGCTGAAAAAACGCAGGAATGGCAAGATGGCATAGGCAAACTGTGGCATGAAGATGCTACCAGCCCACTGGCAGATTGGCTGGAACAGGTAAAACAAGCAGGCGGCCCAGAGTTTTATCCCGGTTCTCCGCTCATTATTGCGCAGATGCTGCGAACGCAGGATTCACTCATTTGTTGCGAAAAACACCCGGAAGACAAGCGCAGCCTCTACCGGCTATTTACCAACACTCCAAATGTAACGGTGCACGAGCGAGATGCCTATGAAGCCCTGCGCGCCCTGCTTCCGCCCAAAACCGCCAAGCGCGGGCTTATTCTGATTGATCCGCCATTTGAAGAACCGGGGGAATTCGACCGGCTTGCACAAGCCGTGCAGACCATTCAGGCCCGCTTTGCCAATGCCATTATTGCCATTTGGTATCCTATCAAGCACCGCACGCCCGTTCGTATTTTTCATGAAACGTTAATGGCCACCGGTATCCGCAATATCTGCGTGGCGGAGTTACTTATGCAGCCGCCACACAACCCGGATCAGCTTAACGGCGCAGGCTTACTTGTTATACGGCCGCCTTTTGGCTTTGCAGAAAAAGCAAGTGCACAGCTTGAACAACTGCAACACGCGCTGGGCGCGCATGAAAGCTGCGTAACCCAGCTTGTGGCAGAATAACGCCTTTAATGGCGTTACGCGTGTAATTTTATGGCCAGCAGGTGCCGCCACATATCTATGGCAAAGCCCTGCACACCTGCGGCCAGAATCTGCACGCCAATACACAGCAGCACCAGCGCAGCCATACGGCTAACAATACGCGTGCCGGTAACACCCAGCATGGATACCAGCTTATCCGCACCAGAATAGGCGGCCCACACAATAGCCACCACGCATACACCAGCCAACGTGGTGCCAATGGTGTATGCCCAAAAAGGCTCATCCGATGGGCAGCCAGAACCAAGGGCAATAGCCACAGCAATTGTGCCTGGCCCCACCGTAAATGGCATGGCAAGCGGGAAAAACGCAGCATCGGCCCAATTGGGGGCCATCACCGTACGGCCACCTTGTAAGGCCTGCTTTTCCTTTTGCGCCTCAACGGTTTCCGGGCTTTGCAGCAGATCCCACGCACGCACAGCCACAACCAGCCCGCCCGCAACCCGCAGCGCGTTTACGGTAATACCGAAAAACGCCAGCACCATACTGCCCAGCCAAAGCGAAGCCATAATGAGGCAGAGGGAATAAAAAGACACCAGCCGCGCCAGTGCCATAATTTCAGTTTGCGAGCGGCCTGCCGTTGCCTGCGCAAAAATAAGCGCAGCCCCAAACGGGTTGACGATGGAAAACAACGCAGGAAACGCCAGCAGAAACGAGGAAATAGAGGATGTAAATGCTGTTGCCGTTAACAGCATTGCGGGAAAATGAGCTGACATAACCCCTCACCGTTCTGTCCGAGGCATCCGCCCTCTACCCGAGGAAACACCATTTAATCACGAAAAATCTGATGGCACCAAATTGCCCGCACCACCCTTGTACGTTCTAACAAAGCGTGATGCCTGCGCAATATCGTTCGCTGGATAGCAGAAATTAAATTTGCTGCCATCATTAAGTGTCCATACACTCTGCCCGATATCATCGTAAATGCGCAGGAAGTCATCCCCCACCTGCCAGAACACGGGTTTAAGGCCTTCCTGCAAGGCTAGATCCCGAAATTTCCAGATAGCAGAAATACTGTCTGCTTCTTCCCCTGCCGGATCACCCAATGCCACCAGATAGCTATCTCTCCGGTAAAGCGGCAGAATGGCCTCTCCCGCTTCCCCCGTAACATACCCTTGCGGCCGGAAGGCCTGAATATCTGGCAGAGCATGATCCAGATTTTTATAGTGTGTGTAGGCGTCTTCATCCCACTCACGCACGATAATACGCCCCGGCCACATCAACCGCGCCACAACAAACAGCGCCAGCCCTACGGAAAGCGCAATGGTCCATCTGACCGAGCCACGGGCCTGCGTAGCCAACATCATCTGCCACCAACTGCCAGATGTATCATGCCGTGTTGCCAACGCGATGACGCACCCAAATAACAGCAGCAAAGATAGCAGAGTACCGGTGGAAAGAGGTTCGCTCAAAAGCCGCGCGTGCCGGTAATAGCAGGAGCGGAACGGCGCAATAAACAGCGCGGAAAGCCCCAGCATAACCGGCACAAAAAATGTATTGCCCCGTAAAAATGTCAGCACAGTTGCGGTAAGCAGCAGATAAAGCGCTCCACGCCATGCCAGCGTAACCCGCTGGGAAAGCCCAATAGCCAAGCTGATAAGCACCACCCCCATAAGGGAAAGCACATAGTTGCCGCCCACACGGGCCATTGTCAGCAGGCTTTCTGGCACCATGGCAAATTTGGGCACGGGGTCCAGCATCACCAGACAGATCAGCATAACCCCGCAAAGTGAAACCGTGCCCGTTGCCACAGCCACAGAAAAAGCGGCTTCACTTTCCCGCACCACTTGGCTGGGCCTGCGCTGCATGGGCATAGGGGCCGTGGCGGCATCTGGGTTATTTTGTATCTTGCGGTTTTTCTTTTCTGCCAGAGCGGCATCGCCACGCAAAAACAGCTCATGCCCGGCAAACATGATACCCGCCAGAAACAACGGAATAATGTAATAGAAAAGCCGGAAAATCAGCACCATGCCCAAAATTTGTGGCGCAGGCATATAAGGGCCTAAAGCCAGTAGCATGGCCCCATCAAACACGCCCAAACCACCCGGCACACTGGCCACCAGCCCGGCTGTATAAGATGCAATGTAAATGGCCAGAAACGAGCCAAAATCTACCCCAGCACTGGGAGGAAGCAGCACAAAAGCAATGCTGGCCGTAGCCGCAACCTCTGCCGTAGCCACCAGTGTTTGCATAATGGCCATACGGGGGGATGGCAATTCCACCACCCATTTACGGAAGCGGAATTCCCGCACCTTAAACGCCAGCCCGATGTAAGCCGCCAC
>NZ_VHON01000040.1:0-5624 GCF_008690365.1 Acetobacter sp. DmW_136 | reverse complement strand
TTCTGTAACCGCCTGTGTTTTATAAAAATGCAGGCGGTTTTTTGTGTGTTTTACAGTATTTTCTTGGGATGCAATGCCGCGCTGTTGTATTGATTATTCTGAAACGGTTTTTCTTGTGCAGAAAAATTTGGATGTGAACGTGTGCAGGGCAGAAAATAGGCAACATGATACAAACAAATAGTCACCGGCCCGATATTGTATTGCGGATTACCGCAGCAGTTTTTGCAATATTAGGCGTTTTTCTTGCAGGTGGGGGTATCTGGCTGGCCCTGCTGGGCGGCTCCTGCTTTTACGTGGTGTGCGGCGTTGTGCTGCTGGCTACGGCGGTGCTGCTATGGCGGCGGCGGCGCGAGGCTCTGTGGCTTTACGCGGTGCTGGTTGCGGCCACCCTTGTATGGTCTGTTGGGGAAGCCGGGTTTGATTTCTGGGCCTTGGCCCCGCGTGGTGATGTGCTGTTGCCACTGGGGTTGTGGCTTGTGTTGCCTTTTGTTTCTTCTCGATTGTTGCCGTCTTCTGGCTGGAACAGCGCGCCCTTGCTGGCTGGTGTTGTGGTCGGGGCCGGTGTGTATGGCTATGCCCTTACGCAAGACCCGCAGGATGTTGCGGGTGTTCTGCCTCGTGCTGGTGTGCAGGCTTCATCCTCTCCATTGCCGGGGGATAATACGGTTGTGCCCGCAGCAGATTGGCCCGCTTATGGCCGCACGCAGGCGGGGGACAGATACTCCCCACTTTCTCAGATTACAGCCAGCAATGTGCGGAATCTGAAAGTGGCATGGGTGTTTCGCACGCATGATCTGAAGCGCCCGGATGATCCGGGAGAAATTACAGATGAAGCCACGCCCATAAAGGTGCGCGATACGCTGTATCTGTGCTCACCACACCAGATCCTGTTTGCTGTAGATGCCGCCACCGGGCATGAGCGCTGGCATTTTGACCCCAAAATTACCTACAACGCCTCTTATCAGCACATGACATGCCGTGGCGTGTCTTACGCAGAAACGCCGGTGGCGGAAGAACAGGCCCACGATGTTGCCGTGGCGGATGATTGCGCACACCGTATTTTCCTGCCCACCAATGATGGTCGCCTGTTTGCCCTAAATGCCGATACCGGTGCCCTGTGCCGTGGTTTTGGGCGTGATGGCGCGCTGGATCTTACAGATGGCATGCCCATGCGCACGCCGGGGTTTTACGAGCCCACATCCCCGCCGGTTATTACCTCCAAGGTAGCTATTATTTCTGGCGCGGTTACAGATAACTACTCCACGCACGAACCTTCAGGCGTTACGCGCGGGTATGATCTGTATAGCGGCAAGCTGATATGGGCGTTTGATCCGGGCAACCCGAACCCCAATGAACTGCCCTCCGCCACCCATCATTATGTGGCCAATTCTCCCAATTCATGGATTACGTCGGCCTATGATGCGCGGCTGAACCAGATTTACATTCCCACGGGTGTTGCCACGCCGGATATCTGGGGTGGCCACCGCACGCCGGATCAGGAGCGTTATGCCTCTGGCATTCTGGCGTTGGATGCAGATACCGGGCGCAAAGTATGGTTTTACCAGACAGTGCATCATGATCTGTGGGACATGGATGTGCCATCTCAACCCAGCCTTGTAGACATAAAACAGGCCGATGGCGCCGTTGTGCCCGCATTGTATGCACCCGCCAAAACAGGCAATATTTTTGTGCTGGATCGGCGCAATGGCCATTTGCTAGTGCCCGCGCCAGAAATGCCTGTGCCGCAGGGGGCTGCTCCGGGGGATCACCTTTCTCCTACCCAGCCGTTCTCTGCACTTACATTCCGCCCCAAAAACAACCTCACGGATGCGGATATGTGGGGCGCAACCATGTTTGATCAACTGGCTTGCCGTATCATGTTCAAACGCCTGCGGTATGAGGGGCCATTCACGCCGCCTTCCACGCAGGGTACGCTGGTGTTCCCCGGTAATCTGGGCATGTTTGAATGGGGCGGCTTGGCGGTAGATCCGGTGCGGGAGGTAGCGTTTACCAACCCCATTGCCGTGCCGTTTGTTTCTAGGCTTGTGCCGCGTGGGCCAAATAACCCGGCAGAGCCGCCGCAGAATGCAGGCCCTTCTGGTGGAGAGGCTGGTTTGCAGCCACAATATGGCACACCATTTGGGGTGGACTTGCACCCATTCCTGTCCCCCATTGGTATTCCGTGCAAACAGCCGGGTTGGGGCTATGTGGCAGGGTTGGATTTGCGCACCAACACGGTGTTGTGGAAGCACCGCAATGGCACCACGCGTGATAGCTCCCCCGTGCCACTGGCCTTTCGTGTTGGGGTGCCCTCATTGGGTGGGCCAATCATTACCGCAGGTGGTGTAGCGTTTCTGACATCCACGCTGGATATGTATATCCGCGCCTATGATGTGACGACAGGCCAGCAGCTCTGGCAGGATCGTTTGCCAGCAGGGGGGCAATCCACCCCCATGACGTATGAAGAAAACGGCCATCAATATGTGCTCTCGGTAGATGGCGGCCACGGTTCCTTTGGCACCAAGCTGGGGGATTACGTGGTGGCCTATGCGCTGCCAGATGCACAGGTAAAACACTAACTCTGCTTTGTTTGGGCAGGCTTTGGCGGGCACACGTATCATGCGTGTGCCCGCTTTGTGTTTGGGGGAGCGGCTTTGCATGAAAACATCCTCTTGCCGCCGCGTGCGGGATGCGTGATCCTGCATCCATGTGGAACGAACCCTACCTTGAAACATGTTGCCGCGCCGCGCTGCACAGGCTTTGCCTTGCGGGGGATGCAGGCCGCCCAACTGGCATGAAGGATGATCCCTGCCTGACACGTCTGGCTGGTAAGGGCCTGGCGCAGCAGAATGCACAGGGGCGTTTTTTTATTACCGATGAAGGCACAGCCCGCCACGCCAGCGATGTGCTGAAGCAGGAAAAGCTCCACACCAAAAAACCATGATACCGGCAGAGCGCATATGGCACGCACTGGATACGCTGGCGCAGGAGCGAGGGCTTACGCCCTCTGGCTTGGCGCGGGCGGCGGGGCTGGATGCCACGACCTTTAACCCCTCGCGCCGCCATACGGGGCATGGCGTGTGGCGCTGGCCTGCGCTGCCAAGCCTGCTGCGTGCGCTGGATGTGTTGCGTGTTTCCCTCGCTCAGTTTGAGGCCCATCTCTGGGGGTATGAACAACCAGATGGGGCAAAAACTCCGGCACCATGCTTTATGCGCAGCTTGCCGCTTTCATGGTTGGATCAGGGCGGCGTGCTGGATCGTGCAGGCCTGCCCGCCGGAGGGTTGTGGGAGCAGGAGGAAACATTTTTCAGCCTGCCGTCATCTTCGGCCTATATGTTGCGGGTAGATACGGAAGGCATGGAACCCATATTGCGGCTGGGTTGTTCCTTGGTGGTGCAACCTGCCTTGCACCCACGTGGGGCAGACCGCGTGGTGCTGATACGCGCAGGGCAAGCCCCGGTGGTGGGCA
This sequence comes from Acetobacter sp. DmW_136, assembly GCF_008690365.1. Lineage (NCBI taxonomy): Bacteria > Pseudomonadati > Pseudomonadota > Alphaproteobacteria > Acetobacterales > Acetobacteraceae > Acetobacter > Acetobacter sp. DmW_136. Next base: position 2,155 of record NZ_VHON01000040.1, on the reverse strand, counting down.
TTTTGCAAGAAAAACCTGTGCGGGCCATTCAGCCCTTTGGGCGCAGCGCCTTGCAACCTGTGCCCGCGGCCGCTGCTGGCGTATGGCTGCACCGTATTGTGCTGATATCTGGCTAAAAAACAGGCTGCGGGCTGGTGCCAAATGCGGCAGTGTGCGCAATAGGGAAAAAATTTATCTGATAATGGCCCAAGCCCGTGCGGAAGCGGCTGACTTTTCTTTCCGTTTCGCTTAAAGGAGCAGCATGACCGATACACCCCTTTCGCTCATCCGCAATTTTTCCATCATCGCACATATCGATCATGGGAAATCCACTCTGGCTGACCGCCTGATTCAGGCGTGCGGTGCCCTAACCGCGCGTGAAATGACCAATCAGGTTCTGGACAACATGGATCTGGAGCGTGAGCGTGGCATTACCATTAAGGCGCAAACCGTCCGGCTGACTTATCCGGCCAAGGATGGCAACACCTATGTGCTGAACCTGATGGACACTCCCGGACACGTGGACTTTGCTTATGAAGTCAGCCGGTCTTTGGCGGCGTGCGAAGGTTCTTTGCTGGTGGTGGATGCCTCTCAGGGGGTGGAAGCGCAAACACTGGCCAACGTGTATCAGGCCATTGATGCCAACCACGAAATTGTGCCCGTGCTCAACAAGGTGGATCTGCCCGCAGCAGAGCCTGAGCGCGTAAAGGCCCAGATTGAAGAAGTTATTGGTATTCCGGCTGATGATGCGGTGGAAATTTCCGCCAAAACCGGCCTGAATATTGAAGGCGTGCTGGAAGCCGTTGTAACCCGCCTGCCACCTCCAACAGGTGATGCGGAAAAGCCTTTGCAGGCCATGCTGATTGATAGCTGGTACGACCCGTATCTGGGTGTGATCGTGCTGGTGCGTATTAAGGAAGGGCGGCTCAAGCGCGGTATGAAAGTGCGCATGATGTCCTCCGGCGCTGTGCATCAGGTGGATCAGGTGGGCGTGTTTGCCCCGCGCATGACCAGTGTTGAAAGCCTTGGTCCGGGTGAAATGGGCTTTATCAACGCGGCTATTAAAACCGTGGCAGACTGTAATGTGGGTGATACCATTACAGATGATCGCCGCCCGGCAGAAAAGCCCTTGCCGGGGTTCAAACCCTCCATTCCCGTGGTGTGGTGTGGCCTCTACCCCGTTGTGGCCGATGACTTTGAAAAACTGCGCGATAGCCTTGCCAAGCTGCGCCTGAACGATGCCTCCTTCCACTATGAGGCCGAAACATCCGCAGCCCTTGGTTTTGGGTTCCGTTGTGGCTTCCTTGGCCTGCTGCATCTGGAAATTATTCAGGAACGTCTGTCGCGCGAATTCGATCTGGATCTCATCGCAACAGCGCCTTCCGTGGTGTACAAAATCACCCGCACCAATGGTGAGCGGGAAGAACTGCACAACCCGGCGGATATGCCCGATTCCTCCCTGATTGAAACCATTGAGGAACCGTGGATTAAAGCCACCATCATGGTGCCGGATGAATATCTGGGCGCGGTGCTCACGCTGTGCACAGAACGGCGCGGCGTGCAGGTAGATCTGACCTATGTGGGCAGCCGTGCGATGGCGGTGTATCGCCTGCCACTGAACGAAGTGGTGTTTGATTTCTATGACCGCCTGAAATCTCTTACCCGTGGCTACGCCAGCTTTGATTACCAGATGGATGGGTATGAGGAGAGTGACCTCGTGCGTATTTCCATTCTGGTTAATCAGGAGCCAGTGGATGCACTGTCCTTTATTGCGCACCGCACGGCGGCGGAATCTCGCGGGCGTTCGATTTGCGCACGCTTGAAGGATTTGATTCCCCGCCAGTTGTTTAAAATCGCCATTCAGGCCGCTATTGGCAGTAAGGTGATTGCGCGTGAAACCATTGGCGCACTTTCCAAGGATGTAACGGCCAAGTGTTATGGTGGTGATATCTCCCGTAAGCGCAAACTTCTGGAAAAGCAGAAGGAAGGTAAAAAGCGCATGCGGCAGTTTGGTAAGGTGGAAATTCCGCAAAGCGCCTTCTTGGCTGCGCTTAAAATGGAACACTGAAACAGGACCGGGCGGAACTTTCCAGCACATCGGGCGTAACAGGGCAGGGCCGTTGGAAACCGGACTTGCCTTGTCCTGTAAACGTCCGTATGCCGGAGGGGATTGTTT
>NZ_VHON01000003.1:0-27993 GCF_008690365.1 Acetobacter sp. DmW_136 | reverse complement strand
GATAATGAGGTTTTCAAATTTTCCTCCATATCGAATGAGATGCTGGCGAGCATTGCTCCAGAACTGCGGATCATCATTCTTGGACATGCAGATCATCATTGATCTTTCCTAACCACACTCATTTTGTATCGGCTTCGGAACGTTACTATGTCGAACCTATATATTTTAGCGAATATAATTGATGTTATGTATCAATTATATTGATACCTTTATGGGACTGTAGCCACATTCTTAAAAATCATTGAGAATCAAATCAGACTACCGGTTCCACGGAACCATGTTCAACGGTTCGGTCCGAGACAAAAGAAGTAATTAGCGTGATCTACTTTACTGCCGTTAGACAATTGCCTTTATGCCTTGCAGGCCTCCATCTGCGCATCGAAGATTTCCAACACCGTGCGCAGGAGAAATATCTGCATCTCCAGGCCAAAACACAGCAGACCTGCACGATCTTATGGATAGTCAAGATGGTCAGGCGCCAGGACGAATTTCATATTCGGGGTCCATCCTCAGTCCTCCGCGCAGAGTTCGTCATCATATGCCCGCCCAAAGTCGAAACCATTGAGCAGAAAATAGAATTTCTGAAAAAAAGGGGGGCCGTAGCACAGCCGGTAAACATGCTGCATGATTTCTGCATCACAGACCGTAGCCAGCAACACTGATTCCAATTGAGGCTTCAAACGGATTGTGAACAACCTGATGACCGCCTTGTCGGTCCGTAAAAGCGAAAAATCTCCGTCCATGCACTTGCTCCGTTCTGTGGGTAAGCAAGGTCTGTTTTGAAAGCATCATACCAAAGGATGTAGCCCCTGACTCGTATGTGAAGTGACGAACGGAGTTGACTCTGATTCTGTTGCTGCGGGAGGAACTGGCTGATGACGAGGGCGGTGAAGCTACGGGATGACTATTCGGCCTCTGACCTGAGACGGCTTGCGGCGCGCAGTCGGCATGCGAATGCTGCGCGCCGGCTTCTGGCTCTGGCGGCGATCCGTGACGGGGCGAGCCGCACCGATGCAGCCCGCGTGGGTGGTATGGACCGCCAGACATTGCGAGACTGGGTTCACCGCTTCAATGCCGAAGGACCCGATGGCCTGCGCGGCTATCAGCACGCGGGGCCAGCCTGCCGTCTGAACATCGCACAGCAGGCCGAATTGAAGGTCCTGGTCGAGGCGGGGCCGGATCGGCAGCGTGATGGTGTGGTGCGCTGGCGCCGGATCGATCTGTAACGCGTGATCAAGGAGCGCTTCGGCGTCGTCTACCACGAGCGGCATGTTTCCACTTTGCTGAAACGGCTCGGTTTTTCTCATGTCAACGCCCGGCCGCGTCATCCGGGGCAGGATCCTGCCGTCATGAAAGCATTCAAAAAAACTTCCCGCGCATCCTGAACGCCCATGTCGGCCATCTGCCGAAGGGAAAGCCGATCGAGATCTGGTTCCAGATGCTATGAGGGCAGACACCGCCAACAAAAAAGGCTCAATCTCAAGCGTGTCAGCATCAATGACGAGGGAGTTCCTGTCATGTCATCCGAGAACGCCATTCACATTGCCATCGAACTCAGCGTTTCCTCCTGGCTTGTCGCGGTAAAGACTGTCCCGGGAGCCGCGAAATCCCGATTGCATCGCTTCGAAGGTGGCGACGCCTCAGGGCTGCTGAAATTGATCGCGGAGCTTCAAACGCGCGCGTTGACCCAGCCAGGTGATGTCGCAGATGTGTCATGCTGCTTCGAGGCCGGCCGCGATGGCTTCTGGCTGTATCGTTTACTGACAGCGCATGGTATCGCCGCGTATGTACTTGAGCCCACGAGCATTCTGGTCAATCGCCGCGCACGTCGGGCGAAGACGGACCGTCTCGACGCGGAAGGCATGCTGCGTGTGCTTGCGGCATGGCTCAATGGTGATCGCCAGATATGCAGCATGGTGCATGTGCCGACACCCGACGAGGAGGATGCCAAACGTACACACCGCGAACGCGAACACCTTGTGCAGGAAAGGCTGCGTATCGAAAACAGAATAGAGGCGCTGCTGTTTACCCAAGGCATCCGGGGTAGACCGTCGTTACGATCCTGGGAGCGCGACGTCGCCGCGTTGCGCACGGGCGACGGGCGGGAACTGCCGCCGTTCCTTCGTGCTGAACTCGACCGCCTGCGTCGTCGGCTTCTCCTGGCGTTGGAACTGATCCGAGAACTGGAAACTGAACGCGCCAAGACACTGGACGCCGCAGCGATGGATGACCGTGTGACTCAAAAGATTGTCTCGCTGAAGCAGATTCGCGGCATCGGTGAGAATTTCGCTGCCGTTCTCGTTCGGGAGGTGTTCTATCGCCGCTTCGACAACCGTCGCCAACTGGCCAGTTACGTCGGCATTACGCACATGCCTTATCAAAGTGGCGGCATGGATCGTGATCGAAGCATCAGCCGGGCCGGAAACCCGCGAGCGCGGACGGCGATGATCCAACTCGCCTGGCTGTGGCTACGCTATCAGCCCGCAAGTGGGCTCGCCACATGGTTTCGTGAGCGCGTCGGCACCTTGAAAGGGCGGACACGGCGCATTGCGATCGTGGCCATGGTGAGAAAACTCCTGATTGCGCTTTGGCGCTATGTGGAGACTAGATCGATACCGGACGGTCTTGCATTCGGTAAGGGACCGGCCGCTGGATAAATAGACAGGATTGCCGCGGGACGATCAGTCGCCAGCGGCGATACGGGGAACGCGACCGTCTTCTTTTTTGGTAATGCCATGCTACCGCGTTTCAGGTGGGTCGCGCGTCGTCGGGGCAGAGCCTCGTGCAAGAGGCATTATGGTGCGGGTCGCTCGCGCGATCCGACCGCATGTAAGGTGATGCAGCCGCTGCTGCGATACGGAATGGCCCCGAGCTCATAAAAGCACCTTACTTATGACCACAGGGATAGGAGACACACCATCGCAAAAATACGTTGACACCCGAACCCTCATGTAAGGACGAAGCCCGGATCGGCCAGAAGAACTGCTTCGTCAGGCAATGGGCCAAGCGTGGCACACGGCCACGCCAACCGGCTGACCAGCGTTACGAGAATGCCTGGCTGTTCGGGGCGATCTGCCCGGCACGCGGCAAGGCTGCCGGCCTAGTGCTCCCGTTCACCGGCACGGCCAGCATGCAACTGCACATCGAGGAAATCTCGCGTTGCGTCGCCCGCGGTACCCACGCGGTCATCCTGCTCGATCGCGCCGGATGGCATCTATGCCCAAGCTCAAAATGCCCCGCAATGTCAGCCTGATCTTCCCACCGTCCCGTGCTCCCGAACTGAACCCGGTCGAGAATGTCTGACAGTTCCTACGCGCCAACTGGTTGTCCAATACCGTCTTTGACAGCATCGAGCACATCATCGACGCCGCCTGTTCCGCCTGGAACAACCTTGCCGACCTGCCGGAAACCATCCGATCCGTCGGTTCCCTCATCGCAGTTATCCTTGATATTCGAGTATTTTTTGGGGCTCCTGCTAAACTGCCTGTCAGGAGAAACATGTTGGTAACTTCGAACGCTGGAGCGGCATTCGTCATCGTCTCAGAATATCACGAAAACGTGAAAATCGACAAAAACGCGCCGGATTACCTTTCCGTCTGTTTCCTATGTGTTTCCTGCGGTGTGATTTGTGCACAAAAAAAGCCACCCTTCTGGGTGGCTTTTCTTCTGTCTTTTCAGACGGATATGTATGGTTGCGGGGACCTGCAACCGAAGAAAACTGCGCTCTTCAAGTAATGAGCAGGCTACATTGGTTGCGGGGGCCTGCAACCAAAGAAAACTGCTACTTGTCAGCGGGTTCGTGGAGAGGCTCGCTGCATGACATAGTTGATTGATAAATAATCGTTTTTATCGATATTCTGTCTCGCCGCACCTTTCCCGGTCAGACCGTGTCAGTCAGCCAGTCCTCGGTTCGAAGACCCTCCACCCGCTGAAATTCCCGCAGATTGCCGGTCACAACAATCAGCCCTCTGCTCCGGGCATGCCCGGCAATCATGAGATCATACGGACCTATGATACGGCCATTCCGTTCAAGTTCGGCCCGAATGTCTGCCGTATGGGCGGCTGCTTCACTGTCGAATGGCAGGACCGCCAGCCTTGCCGCGAAGCGCTCGACTTCACGCCTTGTGCGCACGGGATCGGACGAGCGTTCTGCGCCATAAAGCAGCTCATACAGAACCACGTCCGAGATGCAGAGTTCCTCCGCACAGCTGTTGAACCTCGGACGCAGCCCTTGTGGTCGATCCCGCAATACCCGGATACAGAGGTTCGTATCCAGCAGATAACGCAGCATTCAGAGCGCCTCACGTTCCTGCATGGCCGGCTGGTTCCGCTCCCCCAGATCCACGCCGGGAGCCGCAAAGAAATCATCCCACGCTGCGTCAGCGGGGGCGATGATGCGTCGTGAACCTTCGGACACAATGACGACGTCACGCACCTGCTCCCCGAAGGCGACCATCTTCGGCAGGCGCACTGCCTGCGAGCGGTTGGATAGAAAGAGTGTCGTACGGGTCAGCATCGGCTATTTCTCCCCATGGATATATATTATGTATATCCCATTTGGACGTTGATGTCCCGTATTTTTAGGGCTCTACGCACCGAATGCATACAAGCGGGCCGGATGATACAGTAGATCTTCCGCCCGCCCCATGATGGGACCGCTCTCCTCTCTCCCTGAAAGACAAAAAGACAGCATTCATGACAGACAGGCCACGAACACGAAGTGACGCTTTCGCCCGCGCAGAAGAACGGGGTCGCCACCTGACAGCCACCATTCTGTCAGGGCCGGACATGCTGACGGGAGAGATTTTTGCCCATCGTCTTGGCCTGACTGTCTCAGACCTGCATGATCTGGAACAGGCCCATGCTGTCCTCGTTCTGCCAGAATCCTCACCACGAGAAGCGCGCTATCCGGCCTGGCAGATCGACGCGACGGGACAGCCCTTCCCTGTCCCGCCCGCACTTTTCGATATGCTGGGCGACAGCGGATGGACCATTTACCGCTTCCTGATGCAATCTCATCCTGAACTTGCGGGTCAGACAGCCCTGGAAGCGCTTCGCGATGGCAGGGTGCACTGGTCGTCAGGCTTGCCCACAGCATTGCGGAAGGAACCTTAGCCTGCCCCCCCTTGCCGGTCGGACCTCTTCACTTTCACCACTCCCACACCCTGGGGGCCCGCAACGTGAAGCATACTGGCGCTACTGCCCTCGTCACTCTTAATGCCTTGAGGCTGCTACGGATTCGCAACCATGACCTTGACGAGTAAGATAGCTCTGACGCCAGCTTCCTGACTCGTATATGACGGAGTGGTAAAGCCGAAATTCAGATGTACCCTCTTTCTCTTACGGATTTTCTGCTGAAATATTATTTAGAATCCATGTGTGAATATCTGCACTGTTCGGCTTCCATCCCCATGCCCGCGAGTAGAGGCTGCGCACCCGACTGTTAGACGCCAGGGAATACAGAGCCCTCTGACGCCCCCAGCGTTTTATGGCGGCCTCAACCGTCATGGAGGTTGCCTCACCAAGCCTCAATGCATTGGCAATAGACTGCGCCATATCCCGAAAGGATGCCTCTCCACTCTCAACAAATACAAATGTTGCCGGCGGAGCCTGTTCAAGCGCTAGGAAATACAGGTCCACGACATCTGCTATATGGACTGTCGACCAGCGGTTAAGACCTTTGCCAATATAGCGGGCGCAGCCATTCTCCCGCGCGTAGTCTACCAGAAGGGGAAGCTGGACACTATGAGCCGTCGGCCCCAGAGCCTTTCCATAGATCAGTGAATTACACAGAATGATTGACCGTATTCCAGGTGTTGTCAGGATCGCGTGATCGAGAGCAACTCGCGGAGCTTTTTCTGCCACAGGCAGCGGCATATGGCGCTCGTCGAAAATAGCCTCGCTCGCTTCACCTTCAGCATGATCAGCGACCAGACTGCTGCCACTCGTATGCAAGAAGGCTTTACCGGAACCTGAAAGCGCCGCGAGAAAGGTATCAACTGCATCCCGCTCATCACTGCTTGCCGCATTAACGACCACATCTGCTCTTTGGGCTTCTTCTATGAGAAGATCACGATCCGCCAACGTTCCTTGAACAGGCACCATGCCCAACGCTGCACAGGCCGCCGCTTTCTCGGCGGAGCGAACCAGCCCTCGTACGTCGTGTCCCCTGCGAACAGCTTCAGCAGCAAAGGAGCCGCCAATATAACCACTGGCCCCCGTAACAAACAGCCTCATCTTACCTCTTCCCATAAAAAATAGCAGTCAGCAACGTCACTCTTATTGATCACGGATCCGTCCCTGATTGTTCTTTGTGGGTGACCGACTTCAGAGAGCGGCCTGATACTGGATCAATCTGTCGGAACGTGAGGCTTATTCTGGCCCCTGTCACCGCACTTGTTCTGGGGACAGCATGTTGCCAGTACCTCTGCGTCATGCCACTCATGATAAGCAAGCTGCCATGCTCAAGAATAATGTCACACCTGCTGCGATGATCGTCCCACCGTCTCAACGAAAACTTTCTCTCTGCACCGAGGCTGATCAAAGCAATCGTTGGTTCAGTTCCCAGTCCCTCTTCGTTATCGCTATGCCAGCCTATGCTGTCTGCGCCGTTCCGATAGAGATTGGCCAGCATAGAGTTAAAGGGAGCTTTCGCCAGCTCTGAAACACGTTGCCGGAGCTGCTTGAGCACAGGGCTCCAAGGCTCTGGGTGAAGATTATGCGCCAGCGTGGTATATGTATGAACGATATCCCCATGCCAGCCACTCAAACGAGGCTGATCTATTACAGTATCATGAATCCGGACTTTGTGCTGCTCCCAGACCAGCTCTGAACTCAGTCTCTTCATCAACAGATCGGGAGACAGTCCAAGAGATGGACGAGGATCATAGACGACCGTTCCTCCATTCAATTTGAGATGTCTTATTTCGCCGAATAGATCCACATAGCCTCCAGATCAGCCTTTTTGTAAGACTGCAATCGCTCTTCTACCCTCTCATAATCAGCCAACGGCCCACACGCTCCATACGGCAACTGCCTGTTCCTTTGAAAAAGAAACAGGCAGCACGACCCGATCTAAAATGCGTTTGGGCTCAACCTTGCGGGTAGCCAGACGGTATCAGATAACGTCTGGCACCTCAGAACTGGCCAAGACTATAGCGTTCAAGCCAACGGGCATAAGGAGCAGGCAAAACCCAGGCGGGTCGATCCGCGCGCAAGGCCTTTGCGGCTGCGTAGGGCCAGTGCGGATTAGCAAGAAGGGCGCGCCCAACTGAGACAAGATCCAACCTGTGTTCCGCAGCGGCCTGCTCTGCCACAGCAGGCACTTCAAACCCCCATGCTGACGTCACCGGAAGACCCACTTCTTCACGGACACGCCCAGCAATAGGCGCCATGAAGCCGGGGCCCCACGGAATATTCACTTCAGGAATGGTGAACCCAATACTCACGCTGAGCAGATCCAGTCCTTCGGTCTTGAAGCGCTTCACCAGTTCCATGGACTCAGCAAAAGTCTGTTCGTCACGACCATCGAACTCAATAACTCCGAAGCGGACCGTCAAAGGCAAATGTTCCGGCCACACTTTTCTGACTGCCGCGAGAGTTTCGACCAGAAAACGACTGCGGTTTTCCAAGCTTCCACCATAGGCGTCGGTTCGCTGATTGCTATGCTCAGAAAAGAAACTCTGCGCCAGATAACCATGAGCAAAATGGAGTTCAATCCACTCGAAGCCAGCCTCAAGAGCACGTCGCGCCGCATCAACAAAATTCTGCTGCACACGCTTTATATCTTCAAGAGTCATGGCTTTAGGCGTCCGGGGCAGATGCTTACCAAAAGCGATGGCGGAAGGCGCGATCGTCTGCCAGGCACGGGGGTCATTTTCAGGAATATGGTCATCTCCCTCCCATGGACGGTTGGCATTCGCCTTACGTCCGGCATGCGCAATCTGAATACCAGGAACGGCGCCAGCGTCCTTGATGGCCTTGACAACAGGAACAAAAGCCTGTGCCTGCTCATCATTCCACAGACCGGCACACTTTGGGGTAATGCGACCTTCCGGAGCGACGGCTGTCGCTTCGACAACGACCAGACCAGCCCCACCCCGAGCCAAGGCACCATAGTGAATATGGTGCCAGTCATTCACGACCCCATCCGTGGCCATATACTGGCACATCGGGGGAATGGCGATACGATTACGCAGTGCAATGTCCTTGAGGGTAAACGGCTTGAACAGAGAGGGAGAGGCCATGATTAACTCCACTTTTTATAGCAAAACTGAATGCCCGGTATCCCATCGACAGATTGAAGTCGCTTTGAGGAATATATCTATCCGGCATCATTCATCTTGCTGGTTCAGAATAATACGTGTTTCTTCTACCCCTTGTCATGCTTGCGATAAATGGGACAATTATCCGAACATAACGGAACAAAGCGCAATCATACCATGACACATTTTGGAGCCCTGGAAGCCTTCGTGCAAGCGGCAGAAACAAGCAGTTTCAAGGAAGCCGGTCGACGGATTGGCCTCTCCTCATCAGCGATTGGCCGAACAATAGCCAAGCTCGAGCAGGAACTAGGTGCTCGTCTTTTTCACCGTTCCACACGCGCCATCAGTTTGACGGCTGAAGGAGAAAAATTTCTCTTTCATTGCTATCGCATTTTTGCAGAGTTTGATGCAGCCAGAGAAGAATTAAGCGCAGTCACCGCAGAACCCAAAGGACGATTACGCATCGGTTTCCCTAATCTGGGTACTGAATTGATGCCACATATTGTTGCTTTTCAGAAACGCTACCCAGAAATCGAACTGGATCTCGATTTCAGTGACCGGTTGGTCAATCTGGTAGAGGAAGGGTTTGATGCTGTCATGCGGATTGGTTCTGTTGATGATTCGCGTCTCATGATGCGCAGACTTAGCGGATTTCATCATAGACTTGTCGCAGCACCAGACTACGCTTCCCTCCGGGGCCTGCCAGTCAGCCCTGATGATCTCCAGACACATCTCTGCCTGAGATATCGTTATCCCAGCAGCGGAAAACTGGCCCCATGGCCATTTCTGACTAATGGTGAACTAATCAGTCCGGACCTGCCCACATCTTCGGTTTCCAACAATATAAACTCATTGCTAAGTATGGTAGAAAACGGACTTGGTATCGCCCTGCTTCCAGACTTCATGGTGCATGAAAAGATAAAGGCAAAGCAGCTCATCCCCGTTCTGGACGAATATATTCATGACAGAAGAGACGTCGGCATCCTGTGGCCGTCCAATAGACAGTCATTACCCAAAATCCGAGCTTTTGTTGACTTTATGGCGGGTCGCCTTGGGTCAGCATAATCCTATGCCTGAATGTGATGCTCAAGATACTCGACTAATTCAAGATGCTACGTTTTTCAACTTAATTCACTCTGCGAACCACAACAGACAATTTAAACAGGCCGAAAATACCCAGATCATGTCCCATGGATGCGCCCAATTTGCAGTCCGGAGCCCTCGTGTAGCGGCTACGAGCCATTATAGGCCCAAGGCACACTGAGTATTGCTCCTCCTCAAGAGACTGGTGCACCAGCAGAGAATATGCCGGTGCACATTCTTCTAATACGTCAAACGTGCAAATAGATCACGCCATAAAGACACATTCTGAAATTCCAGGAGCGAGCGTAACTTTACTAAACGACATATCCCCTCTGAAGAAGCGCGGATCGAATAAATTCAAGCTGGTATCTGACGCGTTGTTCATGCTCTTTCGCTGAAAGAGATCGGAATATTTCGGTATAAACAGCGCCGAAAAACATACAGTCGAGAATAGTTCTGGCATCATTTCGGACTTTATCCCCCGAAATATCGGGCTCGGCAGCTTGTTTTATGATATCAGAAACTGTTTTGAGGACAAATCCCTCAAATTTCTTTTCAAAATCCCAACCGTCAATCCCCTCACAAATTTTAATACATAGCCCATCATCTTTTGGAAGAGCGTGATCACGGTTATGCTTATAAATAAACAGAAATATCGTGGCTATTTTTTCAAAAAGATCTTTTTTTGTGTCAATCTCTTTTTTTATTTTTTTGGCGAAGGAAGAAAAAACCTGATCACCAACGGCATCTATAATTTCATTTTTTCCTTTGAAAAAATTATAAATGTGTGCGGGTGACATACCTGCCGCTTCCGCAATATCGGACATGGTTGTCTTTGACTGCCCGTAACGCTCAAACAATAAGCGTGCCTGCTCAACAATCTGCGTCCTAACAGCTTCATCACGCTCATTTTTGTTCTTCAACATCAAGGATGGTCCCATCGTTAGCTCAATCACCAGCCATTTAGATTATTAAAATCCATTTGCAAGCACAGATTACATCAATTTCAATATCCAATGGCAGAGTTGATGATCAGACATTCGTAATTTGATCCCAACGCGCCCTCAAGAAAAACAAGACTTGGACTCACAACATTTTATCCGCTCCAAGCCTCTTCGCATGATGAAGCCAAACATTCTGAACCCCATAGAAATGTCGGCACAGCAAGCCATCCTATAATGCTGTCTGTCAGACAAGCTTATAGAATATGCTCACCGATACGGAATGGGCGCTTTGGCGTCTCATTCTCCCAGCCACCCCCTAATACCTTATAGAGCGTAACAGCGTTTGAACGCTGACCGAGATGGATAGAAATCCCTTCCGTCACGGCGTTGAGATAAGTTCTCTGGGCAACAAGTGTTTGCAGATAACTGTCTGACCCCATTTCAAAACGCGCACGAGAAAGCCGGTATTGCCGCTGTGAAGCCGAAACAAAACAATCCTGCGCCGTCGTTTCCCGAACATAAGTCTCTCTGGCAGCAAGCGCGTCTGCTACTTCTCTAAAACCTGTCTGGATTGATTTTTCGTAGCGGGCAATCTCCATACGCTTGTTTGCTTTCGATTGTTTGAGTTGGGCCGTCAATCGACCTTCGTCAAAAATCGGAAGTGTGATCTGCGGGGCGACATCCCATGCCCCCATTCCGGATCGGAAAAGGCGTTTGATGCCACTACTTGCTGTACCATTTGACGCAGTAATCTGGATCTTCGGAAAGAACTCAGCCCGAGCCTCCCCAATATCGTCATTTGCGGCCAGAAGCGTATGCTCTGCGGCAAGAATATCCGGACGCCTACCGATGAGATCAGACGGGAGACCTTCTGGAACATCCGGAAAGTCCACTATGTCAGCAAGAGCTTTCTTTCCTTCCAGTGCATTTTTCTGAGCGTCCGTCAGAGGCCTTCCTACCAGAAGTTCCAGCTGATTGAGGGCCTGAGCCCGCTGACGGTCATAGATCTCCAGTTGCTTTTCAGCTTCACGCAGCGCCTCCTCTGCCTCCGCCACATCAAGGTCGCTCGACGAACCGCTTTTACGCGCTTCAAGGACGAGATCGTAACTTTTCTGCCAGCTTTTCAGAATATCTGATGTGAGTTGATATCCTTCATTGTTGGCCACCCAGTTAAGAACTGTCGTAGCGACGCTTGCTTTGAGCGTAATATTCACGCTCTCACGCGTATAGACGTCACTCATGTAATGATCAAATGCCGACCGGGAAGCACTCCTGATGCGCCCCCATAGATCAATCTCATAAGAGGAAACGCCGAAACCGACACCATACTGCCTTTGGTAAATAGACCCCTGAGAAGCTGGTGTATGGGGAAACCGCATGGTTCGAGCAGCATATTTCTGGATATTTCCTGATGCATTCCCCGTCAATGACGGAAACAGACTCGCATTTTCAATATCAAACTGCGCACCAGCTGTTTCGATCTGCTGAATGGCAACACGATAGTCACGGTTGTTCTCCAGCGCTTCTGCAATAAGAGATTGAAGAAGTGGATCACGATAAAAGTCGCGCCATGCAGCATCGGATTTCACGGCATCTGACGAGACGCCTTTGGTATTACGATAGGCAGACCCATTCGGCCAAGTCTTGCCAACCGGGCTGGCTGGCCGTTCGTAATGCGGAATCATGGTACATCCTCCAAGAAGCAGGAAGACCAGTGATGAAAAGGAAAGCTGCCTCGACATCAGTGCGCCCCCCCTTCTTCCGCTGTGCTGACGGGAGGCTTATCTGGAGCATTGCGCTGAACCCGGAACAGGGTCAGAACCGAAACAAAGAATTTAGGCACGAACAACACAGCCAGCACTGTCGCACCAGTCATACCACCGACAACCGCTGTGCCGATGGCAATATGCGCAGCCGAACCTGCCCCTGTGGCGAGTGCCAGCGGCAGAGTACCAACAATGAAGGCAAAAGATGTCATCAGGATGGGACGCAGACGTTCTTTTGCCGCGATCAAAGCTGCATCAGCCAATGTTGCACCCGCATCATAGTGCATCTTCGCGAACTCCACGATAAGAATTGCATTTTTGGTGGCCAGACCGACTGTTGTAAGCAGGCCGACTTGGAAATAGATATCGTTTGCCAGACCGCGCAGGAAAGTAGCGAGTGCAGCACCAAGAATTCCGAGTGGAATCACGAGCATGACAGCGACAGGAATTGACCAGCTCTCATAAAGTCCTGCCAGACAGAGGATAACGACAATCAATGAAACAGCATAAAGTTTCCCGGATTGCCCTGCACTCTGCTGCTGTTCATAGGAGATAGAAGACCACTCGTGCGATAGCCCTACCGGCAGCTTTGCCGCATAATCTTCCATGATCTTCATTGCCTCGCTACTGCTTATGCCTGCCGCTGGCGCACCCAGAATTTCGAAAGCGGGAACACCATTGTAGACATCCTGCTTCTGAGCCCCAATTTCCCACTTTGGATCGGTAAAAGCAGTGAGCGGCACCATCTGGCCCTGTGTATTGCGTACAAACCATTTCTCTAGGTCGCGGGGCTGCAACCTCGAA
Source organism: Acetobacter sp. DmW_136 (assembly GCF_008690365.1). Taxonomy (NCBI): domain Bacteria; kingdom Pseudomonadati; phylum Pseudomonadota; class Alphaproteobacteria; order Acetobacterales; family Acetobacteraceae; genus Acetobacter; species Acetobacter sp. DmW_136. Next base: position 15,132 of record NZ_VHON01000003.1, on the reverse strand, counting down.
TCCATCTCCCCCTGAAGAAAGACTTTTTTGGCACGGCCACTCATATTGAATTGGTTGATATAGGCAGAACCGAAGGCGCTCCCGATCGTATCATTGATATCGCTATTGGAAACCGAATAAGCATTGGCGCGCTCCCTCAGAACGTTCAAATGCCATTGTGGTGCGTCATCCAGTCCATTCAGACGGACAGCAACAAGCCTCGGATCTTTCCGCGCCATGGCAATGAGCTGGTCCTTGGCCTGAGAAAACTGCTCGTAGGGAATTCCCCCTGGATTGGTCAGCTCAAAATCAAAACCACTGGCATTGCCGAGTTCAATGACGGGTGGAGGAAGAAACGCAACAACCTGGGCTACCCCATACGTCGCAAAATGCCCGTTAATATCAGACGCTATGTCCTGCGCTGTACGAACGGCACCCGTACGCTCATCAATATGCTTGAGCTTGACTGCGATAAAACCTGCACTTTGACTGCGTCCGCCAAAATGGAAGCCAAACACCGTCAGGACATTTTCTACAGCACCTTTATCGTGTGCCTGGACATATTCACGAATATCTTTCTGCACACGTTCCGTGACATGCGCCGAACTGTTGAGCGGCGATTGAACCTGCACGAAGACGACTTCCTGATCTTCATCAGGCAAGAAACCTTCAGAAAGCTTAAAAAAGCATAGCACAGCGGCAACGCTCAGAAACAAATACCCCCCCCATGCAAGCGGTGTCGCATTCAGACGCACCACGATACGACCATAATACTCAAGCAACGCGTCGAATGACCGGTTAAACCAGCCGAATGGACCCTTCGTCGCCTGACCGTGGGATGGACGCAAAATAGTGGCACACAACGCCGGCGTGAACGTAATGGCGGTAATGACCGAAAGCGTCATGGCCGCAATGATGGTGATGGAGAACTGGCGGTAAATGATGCCTGCAGAGCCACCGAAGAACGCCATGGGCAGGAAAACCACTGACAGCACCATTGTGATGCCAAACAGCGCACCTGTAATTTCCTTCATTGATCGGCTTGTCGCGTCGGCGGGTGAAAGATTTTCTTCCGCCATCAGACGTTCGACGTTCTCAACCACAACGATTGCGTCGTCCACCAGCAGACCAATTGCCAGTACCAGCGCCAGCATTGTCAGGGTGTTGAGCATGAAGCCCGACGCCTGAATTACGGCGAAAGTTCCAAGCAACACGACGGGCACGGCAATGGTGGGAATCAGAGTGGCACGAAAATTCTGCAGGAACACATACATCACCACGACCACAAGACCGATCGCAATAACCAGTGTCTCTACAACCTCGTGCATGGACTCCATGACGAACGGCGCTGTGTCATAAGCATAAACAACGTGCACGCCTGCGGGAAAGGACGACGCAGCACGATCAAACAGCGCCTTTACGGTGGAGACTGTCTGAATCTGGTTGGCACCAGGCGCGAGATTGAGGGCAAGACCGGCAGCAGGGTGCCCATCTACGAGACCCTTTGGCTGGAAACTTTGTGCCCCTAGTTCCACACGCGCAACATCACGCAGACGAACCTGTGTGCCGTCCGGGTTGACCTTCAAAAGGATATTCTGGAAATCCTCCGGTGTGGTCAAACGCTGCGGCCCCAAAATGACGGCGTCAAGCACCTGTTCATCCGGGCTTGGCAGCGCGCCAATCTCACCGGATGAAACCTGAAAGTTCTGATTTGTAACCGCGTTGCGAACATCCGTTACAGTCATCCCGTAGCTGGTCAGTTTCTCCGGTTTGACCCATATGCGCATTGCATATTCTGAACCGAAGAAGGTGTAGTCACCAATACCCGTGACCCGCGTAACCGGTTCCTGAAGATGGTTAGCGACAAAATCCCCCAGAGCATAGGAATCGAGCCGGTTATCCTCACTTACCAACATGGCGATCAGAGTAAAACTCTTGGTTGCCTTGGTAATTTTCACGCCCTGGGCAACCACATCTGGCGGCAGGAGTGCCTGCGCCACTGTCATGCGGTTTTGCACCTGCACCTGGGCGATATTTGGATCCGTGCCCTGAATAAAGGTCAGCACCACCTGCGCTGTGCCATCCTGCTGCGCAGACGATGAGATATATTCCAGCCCATCAAGACCATACATCTGCTCTTCAATGGGCTGCACAACAGTTTTCAACACTGTTTCAGCGGAGGCACCTGGATAAGTAACACTGACGGTAACTGGTGGAGGTGCGATACTGGGATATTGGCCAATAGGTAGGGTCATGAGCGCAATAACGCCCAGAAGCGAGATTAGAAGAGCAACGACCCAGGCAAAAATTGGCCTTCGGATAAAGAAATCTGACATCACATAAAACTCCGCAACTGTCCGTCAGGCCGGTTCGTTAAGAAGATGTATCGAATCGCCGGGCTGCAAGGTTTGGAGTTTTTCAGTAATGATACGATCACCGTCAGAAACACCATCAGTAATCACCCATGAATTACCGCTATCCTGAATAATTTTTACTTTCCTTAGGACAGCCTTACCGTCAGATCCGGCAATCAGGACATAAGGGTCGGCGTGCAGGTCTCGCAGCACAACGTTCTGTGGGACAAGAAAAGCTTTTCGCCGACCATAATGCAGAGTTGCATGCACAAACATGCCCGGAAGCAACATTGCATCCGGATTCTGGAATGTTGTTCGCAGCGTGGTCATTCCGGTTCCCGGATCGACCATTACTTCGAGAAGATCAATTCGGCCTGGTGACGTATAAGGGCGTCCCGTATCGAGGACGACATCGACCTGGCCAGCCCCAGTCGAAGTATGGTCACGCTTCTCATTCATCAGGGATTCGCGCAGGCGCGACACCGCCTCACCTGTAACGGTCAGATCGACATAAATCGGGTCCAACTGCGTGACCGTCGCCAGAGGTGTGGTCTGATTTGCCGTCACCAATGCGCCTTCCGTAACGAGCGTGCGGCTGATACGCCCGGAAATTGGGGAATAAACACGCGAATAATCAAGATTAACCTGAGCGGACATGATCTCCGCTTTCGCGCTCGCAATATCCGCCGCTGCCTGAGCCGCAGAGGAGACGGCATCGTCATAGTCCTGATGACTGACGGCGTTAATCCCGGACAAATGGGTGAACCGTGCTTTTCGTGCGTCTGCTGCAACGCGTTCCGCCTCTCCATGAGCCAGATCAGCCTTTGCCTGCGCTAGGGCAGCTTCATAGGGAACCGGATAAATTTGATAGAGCTGCTGGCCCGTCTTGACATCAGTCCCCTCAACAAACAGGCGCTTTTCAAGAACACCGCTGACCTGCGGCCGGATTTCGGCCTGTCGATAAGCTGCGGCGCGTCCGGGAACATATCCTGTCAGATCTACGGACTGCTCGTGTGCCCGCATGACATGAACATCCGTCACTGCAGGAGCATTCGCGTCCGCGTTTTTCTTGCCACACGAAGGCAGAAGAAGAAGGAGACCTGCGATGCAGGCATTAGAAAACGTGCGCGATGTCACGAGCCATGGTCCTTTCAGTCAGCGTTTAAACTATTTTATTGAACAATGAATATTATGTTTTTCATTCACTGCCAAGCGTCATCTTTCAGGCCCCAGCCTGGCAGGCCCTCAGATGCAGTCCGGGGCTGGACGCCTCTCACAATAGAGAAAATTTTGAAACCATATGTTTCCAACGTTTACATTTATTTATTAAAAATACAGCTGTAATAAATTTGATGTGTTGAACAGGCGTCGAATTGATAGCCTCCTAGAACAATCTAAGACTACACCGGGTATTAATCGTCTATTTGGAGTTATACTTATGAAATACGGTCTTTCTTTTGTTTCCGCTGCAGCCATGGCAATCGGGCTTCTGGCAGGTAACCCCGCGTCCGCGCAGGTTGTCACCAACGCAGCCCAGTCTCAATCTGGCACCTATAACGTTGAACCGGGCCACACACAGGTTGGCTTCTCCGTGCTGCATTTTGGCTTTACAAATTATCAGGGCGTATTCTCCAATGTGTCCGGCACATTGACACTGGATGCGCAACACCCAGCCGCCTCCAAGCTGTCTGTTACCATCCCTGTAGACTCCGTACAGACCACCAGCGCCAAGCTTAATGATGAACTCAAGAGCGATCAGTGGTTCGACGCTGCCAAATTCCCCAATGCCACGTTTGAGTCCACGTCAGTTCATCTGACTGGCCGCAACGATGCCATCGTAACAGGGAACCTAACCCTCCATGGCGTGACAAAGCCTGAAACACTGAAGGTTCACTTCATCGGTGCTGGCGTGAACGCACTGGACAAAAAATATACCACTGGTTTTGAAGCCACAGGCACCATCAAGCGCAGTGACTTCGGTGTGAAGATGTATGTGCCTTACGTGTCTGACGATGTGACTCTGCGCATTGCTGGCGCATTCGAAAAGCAGGACTAACGCTTGCAGCCACCTCTGCACGCAGTTGGTCCAAACAGTTAGAATACCCCAGTTGTGATCATCCTTCAGTGAATGATTACAACTGGGGATATCAGCCCTGACTGCGCGAGATGTTGCAACTGCGCAGGCATTCTCGCTCGCGTGGCGTGACTGAGCTGCTTGCAAAAAGACATTTACGGATCATTGGTCGTTCTCAAAATCTGTCCTGATATCGACATTACGAACAACAATAGGGTTCTCAGATCCTTACATGCTAAATCCAGAAACAGAATGTTTCCAACTTTAGGATGTTTGATAATCGTACAGGAGTTATCATCATGGGGTTTCTGAACTCCTTAAAGACATTGTTTTCATCACCTGAGAAAGACGTAAAAATGCCAAAAGTTCTCGTTCTCTATTACTCATCTTACGGTCACATCGAAACGATGGCCAACGCAATTGCAGAAGGGGTCCGTGAAGCAGGCCTTGAAGCCGATGTAAAAAGAGTACCTGAATTGGTGCCTGAGGATGTTGCGAAATCGCATCACTTTAAGACGGAGCAAAGCGCTCCCATCGCGACCACGGATGATCTGGTTAATTATGATGCCATTATCATAGGAGCTCCGACGCGGTTTGGCCGCCTCCCTGCTCAGATGGCAAACTTCTGGGACCAGACAGGCGGTCTGTGGCTCAAGGGCACACTGATTGGCAAGGTTGGTGCGGTCTTCACCTCCACGGCTTCCCAGCATGGTGGTCAGGAAACAACCCTGTACTCTCTGATGTCCAACCTTTTGCACCACGGTATGGTTATCAGCGGCCTTCCTTACAGCTTCCAGGGTCAGCTTAAAGTTGACGAAGTCACTGGCGGCTCACCTTATGGCGCCACGACGATTGCTGCAGGTGACGGATCACGTCAGCCAAGCAGCAATGAACTCGATGGGGCGAAATTTCTCGGTCAGCATGTGGCCGGCATTACTAAAAAACTAGCCTGATTATCAAAGCCTTCCCGATACTCTTCTTCAGGAAGGCTCTTTGTCCGGTTCAGGCTACCTCTCGGTTTTTACCCATGGTGGATGCTCAAAAGCCTTTATCAGATAATCTATCAAGGCTTTGACACGGTTAGGTCGCATCGGGCTTGGAGGGGTAATCAGGTATAGACTTATGACAGGCCCTTCCCATTCTGGAAGAATTCGTTCCAGTCTTGCTTCCTGCAATCCATCTGAAACCATAAATTCGGGAAATAATCCGTAGCCTAGCCCCTCCTCTAAAGAGGGCAGGAACGCTTCAGCATTGTCCGCACGGAACCTAGACGTTTGTGGCAGGACAAATTCTTTACCTGAATTCTTCTTTCGGAGACGAATCATTCCTGGAGCAGCGGTATTCGTATAAACGAAGCTTTTACAGTCCTCCAGATCTCGTGGATGTTCAGGTCGGCCGACAGTATTCAGCCATGCCGATGATGCCACCAGAAAGAGACCAACATCGCATAATCTTCGTGCGCGCAAAGAGGAATCAGCAAGAGCGGAGATACGTAACGCGATATCATATCCGTCAGCCACCACATCTACAATTGCATCGCTGAAACTGATATTCAGATCAATCTCAGGATAGCGCCGCATAAATTCCGGCAAGACGGGGGCAAGATGGCGGATACCAAATGTCACTGGTGCGGTAATGCGAATACGGCCAGAAGGGCGTTGCATATCACCACGAGCTTCTGCTTCAGCAGCTTCAGCAGCTTCAGCTTCGGTAACAATACGATTGGCATAGCCAAGAAGGGCCCTCCCGGTCTCAGTAAGGGAAATGTGACGAGAATTCCGATTGAACAGCGCAATACCTAACGTCTGTTCAAGACGACTGACCGCCTTTGAGACAGTCGGCTTGGAGAGCTGTATTTCTTCTGCCGCACGCGCAAAAGAACCAAGTTCCGCCACTTTTGCGAAAATAGCCCATGCTTCAAAATCCGGCAGTCTCATACAACTTCCCCCTTGGCTGATCGTCCAGTTATATCTCGACATACTCATTGCGCCAAGAAAGAGAAACCGTATCTTTCCACTATTGCCATTTACGACAGTAACGCCGGGCGGCTATTTTTTGACACCATCCACATATCGTCACCTCCATCTGGAAAAACCATCATGATCGAAGTTCGTCCTTACTCACAGCTAGGGCACGCCAATCATGGCTGGCTAGATACACGGCACCATTTCTCGTTTGCCAACTACTATAATCCTAGCCGGATGAATTGGGGTGCTCTCCGCGTCTGGAACGATGACGCTATTGCGCCGGGGTCCGGTTTCGGCATGCATCCCCATGAGAATATGGAAATCATAACCTATGTCCGGGAAGGCGCCATCACCCACCAGGACAACCTGGGCAATAAGGGACGTACCATCGCAGGTGACGTTCAGGTTATGTCTGCTGGTACCGGAATCAAGCATAGCGAGTATAATCTTGAGGATGTCACAACCCGGATATTCCAGATATGGATCATACCGACCCGATCCGGATATGCACCGTCGTGGGGAACCCGGGTGTTTCCGAAAACCGATCGTGCTGGCAAGTTTATCATACTCGCATCCGGTTACGAAAACGACGGTGATGCTCTTCCAATTCGCACAGATGCACGCGTCTTGGGAGCAACATTAATAAGAGAAGAGAATACCGATTACCATCTTGGCATAGAAAGGCTGGCGTATCTGGTCGTTGCCCGCGGCACCGTGGAAATTGAAGGTCAGATGATCAGAGAGGGTGATGGTGCTGCCATCTCAGAGAAAGATACCCTCACAATCCTTGCACATCAAGATTCTGAAATAGTGCTTGTTGATACAAGGCTATAAAAAAAAGAGTACGGGGAGGGTTCGAAAAGCCCACCTCTCAGCTTTATTAATTTTCCTCAACCCATTAATATCATCATGAGTGAAAAAAGAAGCTCAAGGTTTTTCTTACTCTTCATTTACCTGAAACAACAAGATAGATCCAAAATATTTTATCATAAGCATGGAAGAAGTCCGCGCTTTACTTGGTTATTCTCTTACAGTGGCAGCACTGATGCTGCCATGTGTGATGTTCACAGCAAAGGAAAAGTCCCCTCCCAGCCTCCCCCCAGCGCCCGATAAAGCTGGGCAACAGAGGTCGATACACTCGCTTCCGACTGAATAAGCTGATTTTCGGCAGCCAGAAGCTGAGATTGCAAGGTCAGGACATTAAGAAAATCAGCAGCTCCCGCCGCATACTGTCTCTGGGCTGTATTTACTGCGGCATTATCGTGCGCCACGGCCTGACGTAATTCATCACGTTGCTGCTGGGCTGCACTAAAACTGGCCAGCGCATCGTCAATCTCATGCCAGGCATTCAGGGTTGTCCGCTGATACGTGATGAAAGCTTCCTGTTGCTGGGCTTTTCGCAGCATCAACTGCCCTCGGAGCCTGCCTCCTTCAAAAAGGGGCACCGTCATTGTCGGTCCAAACCCATATTGACGCGAAGCCCAATTCCCCAACTTGCTGAAATACATCGCCTGCATGTCCAATGTTCCCGACAGGGTCACGCGCGGCAGAAAATCTGCGATTGCCACACCAATATTTGCTGTTGCAACATGTAGTTTTGCAGCTGCCATCCGGATATCAGGACGCCGATCAGCCAGTTCCGAAGGGACACCGATATCGATAACCGAAGGCACTGAAGGAATGGGATGCGGCGCCTCAAGTAATGCCGCTAATGCTCCTGGTTCACGTGCGATCAAAAAACTCAGAGCATTGATAAGATGAACCTGCTGATTACGTAATACCGGTAGCCGTGCATTAAAGGTGTGATAAAGTGCCTCGGAGTCATCTACATCAAGCGTGGTCGTAACCCCTTTTGTGAATCGAAGAGTCGTCAACTCCACGCTCCGTCGCGCAACTGCGAGATTCTGACGTATAATTGCCATTTCGGCCTGCACTGCACGCAATTCAATATAGTCTCTGGCAGCTTCAGCCATGAGTGAGACGATGACATCACGACGCATTTCGTCGGTAACATCCATCGCAGCCCGCGCACTCTCCACAGAGCGCCTGACATGCCCCCATAGATCGACCTCCCATGAAGCACTCAGTCCATAAGTCGGGAGATTGAACGCTGGCGTGGGATGAGTCATGCCGATTGGGGTACCAAGCACCGACCTTACGCCATTGGCGCTGATCTGATTGCGTTGATAGTAGGCATTTCCATTAAGGGAGGGAAACTGTGCAGCTCCTGCTATCTTTCGTTCTGCCTGACTTTGAGCGTATCGGAAACTTGCTGCCCGCAAATCGAGGTTTTTTGCCGCAACCTGTCGTTCAAGATCATCTAAAATAGGATCGTGATACACTTCCCACCATTGGGGATTGATCCTTTTCATATCCGCCTTGCTGGAAGATGCAGGCAGACTTTCATGCCATCTATCTCCAGAAGGCATCCGTGGATCATGAAAATCGGGCCCAACGGTACAGGCACTCACCATTAGTCCCAACAGCGCAAAACCCAGTCGCTTAACGCCATTCATAGCGATCATCCGATGCATGAGAGCCGTCAGCTTTCGTCTCTGTATCGATTCTCACTTCAACCGACATGCCAACACTCACTCGCGCAGCAAGAGGCTGGCCCGGATCAAACACAATGCGGACCGGGAGACGCTGCACCACCTTGGTAAAGTTTCCCGTCGCGTTGTCTGGCTGGATCGGAGAAAATGCGACCCCGGTCGCGCGCGCCACGCTATCAACATGAGCCCGCAGGGGATGCCCCGGAAAAGTATCAACCCAGACTGTAGCCCGTTGCCCGGGCATTACGTGAGTTAATTGTGTTTCCTGAAAATTGGCGACCACAAAAGCATCCTGAACGGGAATAACGCCCAGGAGCGCAGTACCAACATGAACATAGGCCCCCACACGAACACCGCGCGCGCCAACCACGCCATCAATTGGTGCCGTTATCGTGCAGTATGACAGGTTGAGTTCAGCCTGCTTTTCTTCCCCTTGCGCACGCTGTAATGCCGCTCTGGCACGCTCAAGTTGCGCTTGAATGACAGGAACCTGCTGCTCCGCCGCCGAAGCCTCTGCCTCATCACGAGCAAGAAGCGCAAGAGTCTGTTTTGCCTGTGTTGCTGTACGTTGACGTTGCTCAACAGTTCCTGCTCCACCTGCAGACAAATCGCGATAACGCGCCTCATCCAGCCTCGCAAAGGCAAGAGCAGCCTTATCAGACTCAACCGACGCGTGCGCCGCGGCGATAAGAGGTTGCTGCCGTTTGAGGGTCGCGCTCAAATTATCAATATCCGACTGAGCGGATGCCACATTAGCCCGGGCTATCCTGAGGGAAGCCTGAAAGTCCCAGTCCTGAATGTGAGCCAGCGTCTCGCCTGCTTTCACGTGCTGGTTATCCTGTGCCTCAACTTGATCGATCCGACCTGAGACCTTAGGTGCGACAAGTGTGAAATAAGCATGGATATAAGCGTCATTTGTCGTAACACTTCCCTGATGCTCCATTACCAATCGGTCCACGGCGAAAGCCGTGACACCAAGACCCGCTATGACAGCGGCAAGACTTAAGAAACGCCGGGTCGGCACATGAAATCTCCGGTTTAGGATTGACGAGAGAGCGGTGCCGCTGCGCGCGGCGGATACACCCTGCTGGGCAGAACAAGATTGAGGCCGATAAGAAGCGTGCAAACGCCAATCATCACGACATAGATATCGGCACAGGCAAGAATGAGCGATTGCATCCCGACCTCGCGATGAAAGAGGGACATAGCGGCCGAGTTCACGCTGCCTGGGTCAACAAGGTGAGGATCGAACAGGCTCTGGCGTACAGCATCGAAAGGAGGAAGAGAAAACTGTATATGGCCCATGTGATCCAGCAACATGGAGGAATGGTATTGCTCTCGGCGCCGGAACAATGCGTCAAGAAGTCCAGCTGCGACAGCGCTCGCCATACCCTTGGTCATGTTGACCATACCGGAGATGAAGGGCCCATCGATAGGTCCGAGCCCCATGGTCGCAAGCATCAGAACCGGAATGATGACCATAGGCTGCGCGAATACAGTCAGCAGCGCGATGGGATAAAAATTATCGCGGACCCAGTCTGCACATATCCAGGTTCCCAGCCAGTATGAAAGACCCATCAGACCCAGACCGGCCATAAGAACATGTCGACAGTCGATCCGGCGGATATTGCATATGGCTGCCACCAGCGGGAGCGCGAGCAACTGGGGAATCGCTATCAGCAGAGAGAAAGGCGTCGTCTGAATTGGACGATAGGATTTTACCGCAGTCAGATAATGCGATGGAACAGAAACCGTTACCACACTCAACACCAGAACCCCGAAAAGCGTAAGCAAGGCATCCGCTATATTGCGTTGTTTGAGCAACTGGATACGAAAAAATGGAAGCGAATGATGCCACTCATTGACGATGAAGACTGCAAAAAGAAACACACCCACACACGTCAGATGGGTGATGACAGGAGAGCGGAACCAATCAAGCCGATCCCCCTGCTGCAACGCGATGACAAGACAACATATGCCGGGCAGACCGGTCATCAACCCGAACCAGTCAAACCGCCTGAATCGCTCCAGTCTCATCGGATCCTGTGGTAGCCCCCAGGCCACGCAGATAATCGTTACGACACACAGAGGAACGATCTGCCAGAACAGGAACTGCCAGCCAACATACTCAAACCAGAACCCTGTCAGAGGTGTCGCCAGATTGGGACCAAATGTTGCGGTCAGGGCGTAGGCTCCAAGCCCATAGATCTTGATAGGAGGGGGAAGAAAGCGGAGCGCTACAGTCATCAGCATGGGGGGAAGTGCCCCACTGGCAAACCCCTGCACACAGCGCAAGATCAGCAGACACGCGAGATCGGGCATAAAAGGGGCAAGCGCCCCCAATATACCGACAGTTGCCGTCATGGCTATTGTCAGGCGGCGAACAGAAAACGTAACAGCAAACCAAGGAGCAAAAGCCATTGCAGAAATATTGCAGGCTTCAAACAGAGCAATAACCCACGTCCCCTCATCATGGCCGATGCCCATCTGGCCACGAATATCATTCAGGCCGATTTCCGTTACATGCTCGTTAAAGCCCGCGAGTAGAACAGCTAGCAAAACCCCCAGCAGACCAACCAACAACCGCCCATTGAGTGCCGGTACCACAGGCAACGTCAGCGGAGAAGGATGCAGCCTACTATCGGTTGGCACGGCAGTTTGTGCCGATGAGGTCATCTTACGTCCATAGTTGAGGCTGATAGAAAATATAAAAGATAATGCTCACAAGCCTACCCCACTGGGAAGCGCCAGAACCTGCAATTCAGCATTTCATATTCTGTAACGTATAGCATTTACATTTGATATTCTGATAGCCTTGAAACTGCTATTTTAATTAAGTATCGCCCCACCAGTGAGCAAAACAAACAAGACATGGAGCATGGTTCAGTGAAGCAGGATTACGACCTCAACCTGTTGTATGTTCTTGCCCTTCTCCTTGAAGAACAGAGCGTTATCGGCGTAGCACGGCGAATGAAGGTCAGTAGTGCGACAATCAGCCGTTTTCTTGCGCGTATCCGCGAGGCATTTTCCGATCCAATCCTGGTCCTGTCAGGGCGCAGAATGGTTCTCACCCCGAGAGCTATGGAGCTTCAGGCGCAGGTCGCCACTGTTCTGGCGAACGCACGGGCGCTCTCCAGGCAGGAAGAGGTAGATTTCACGAAACTCACTCCTTCCTTTACGATCCGGGCGAATGACGTGGTGACAAGCGTTTTCTCAGGTCCGCTCATGCAGGAACTGACGCGGACATGCCCAGGATGCCACTTACGCTTTGCCCCCGAAAGTGAGGGACACGATAGCGAGGCCCTTCGCAAGGGCACCGTGGACCTTTTCATAGGAGCTACCCGTGAACTTCAGCAGGATATCCGACGGCAGAAACTTTTTTCTACAAAGTTTCGAGGTGTCGTCCGTAATGGTCACCCGATTCTTGACGGTGAAATCACACCCGAAGCATTTACACGTTACAATCATGTCGTGGTTTCCCGTAAAGGGCGCCGCAGGGGACCGATAGATGTCGCTCTGGACCAGGGGTATGGCCTGGAACGCAATATCGCTCTGGTCATGCCGTCACACTACGCGGCATTACATGGAATTACGCATACAGATCTGATTTTTTCCATGCCTGATATTGTAGAAAGTGGCTTATCCATCGCCGCTGTTGGACTCATCGCGTTCGAGATACCCGTGATGGTGGAACCGCTGGAGGTTTTTCAGGCATGGCACCCTCGCCTCGACACCGATCCCGTGCATCGTTGGTTACGCACCGCCATCACAAATGTTGTCCGTCGTCGTCTGGAAAGGTGAATAAGCCTGAGCGGGACCGTAATCATAACCGAACGACTGCAAACAACAGAAACACTCTGACAGATTGACACATCCCTTAACGACATGTAGGGACGATTTCAGACGGCAAGCCCATGTTACGGTCGCCGCGTAAGCGTTAACGTCAACCAACGCATTCTTGTCGTCATGTTCTGAAACCAAGGAAGATGGCGTGTATAGGATGTTGACGTGCCAACTCCCTTTTCGGCCCCCCGCCCTTCGACCGTAGGCTTTTCAAGCCTGTATCTCGGCATCATTCTTATCGGTGCCAACCTCCGTGCGCCTATCACAAGTCTGGGTCCCGTACTTCCGGCTATTCAGAATGAGCTTCATCTCAGCGGCACGACGGCCGGACTACTGAATTCTCTGCCGTTACTGATCTTTGCCCTCCTGTCCCTTGTGGCCCCAGCTGTAGGACGACTACATGGTCTCGAACGCATTCTTGGCGTATCGGTCATGGCCATTCTGGTTGGCACAGTCACGCGATCTCTGGATCTGCCTGGTTCAATCTGGTTTGGCACTCTCCTCCTCAGTGCTGGGATCGCTTTTGGGAATGTTCTCCTCCCGGGTTTGGTGAAACGCGATTTTCCGACACGCGCCGCAGGCCTTATCGGTCTCTATGCTGCCTCAATGGCAGCAATGGCAGGTTTGTCTGCCGGGATAGCTGAGCCGATTGCACGCATCCCTGGGTTAAGCTGGCGCTGGGCAATCGGAATATGGGCCCTCCTCTCATTTGGCGCGCTTCTCATGTGGCTGCCGCAGTTTCGCACACGACAACATTACCTTTCCTCAGCCGCCACAAACGACCAGACATTCACCTCCCCATGGCGTCATCCGATCGGCTGGCAGGTATCCCTCTTTTTCGCTTTTCATTCTCTGGTATTTTACTCACTTGTCGACTGGTTTGCATCCTATGCAGCCAGTCGTGGCATACCCCTCTCTTCCGCCGGTCTCATGTTGCTCGTTTTTCAGGTGGTTGCTGTTGCGACAAACCTCGGCTGTGCGCCCCTGCTTCAGAGGTTGAACGATCAGCGATTACTGGGTTTCATCTGCGGGCTTTTACTTTTGGCAGGGACAAGCGGCTTAGTACTTATGCCCAGCCTTTCTTTAGTGTGGCTCATTTGTGCCGGCCTCGGTGCCGGTGTTGCGATGGTCACAAGCCTGTCCCTATTCGGCCTCCGAACACATAATCATCATCAAGCTGCAGTCCTTTCAGGAATGGCACAATTCATTGGTTATGTGGGAGCTGCTGCCGGACCATTGCTGATCGGCGTGCTTCATGACGCGACCGGCAATTGGAGTGCCTCCCTATGGCTACTGGTTGCATCAAGCATGCTGGCTATGATCTTTGCGACACTAGCCGGTCGAGCGCGAACAATTGGTAAATCATGTTAGTAAATGGCTACAATATATAGACGCCCTCCTCTTCTATGCGCACACGATGCAACAACACAGGTTCGAAATACCCCTTCCCTGTTATGCACGGGTCCATAGCAACGCTCCGATGATATAATGCGTCGGACCGAATATCATATCTCGACCTTCTGCCCTTCCCCATTATATGCAACGATCATGTTGTGAGTCAGTGCATCAATGGTGAGCGGGGCCAAGATAGAATCCAGAAGCCCCGGGAAACGATAGTCCAGATCGTCTCGTCGCAAAGACAGCCGGTATTCCCGTCCCATCTGGCGCTGCCAGACAACGCCGCTATCTCGCAGGATACGCCAATGATGACTCATGGTGGATTTTGGAATATGTGACAGCACGCTACAGCTGGGATATCCGTCACCTTGAGCAATAGTCCATACAGCCGCCAGTCGCAGTGGATTTGCAAATGCCATCAGTACACTCTCAAGCCGGATATCGTCGCGTTTGGGATGATTGGTGTGCATACCCTATTCTTATGCAGCCCTGAAATTTAAGTCAATTACGTGATTTTCTGTATCCTATGAAAATATTCAACAGAATTACTTGCGGATAAACAACACATTCTGCTCGAATGCCATCATGCCTGCTCAAATTCCCAAACCTGGACTATCCTTCTTTCTAACGAGACTTTCACATTTGTATTTATTTGTCCCCCCAAGAACAACTTGAAAGGTAATATTCTGCATTAGATAAGGAGCTCCATCTCTCCGTACAAATCTGCAACCAAAACATCAAAATCAATTTTATTATGATACACATAGTGAAACAGGAGTTCGTTATGGAAAATCTTCAGCCATTTGTTTTTCTTCGTCATGGTGAAACAGACTGGAACAAGTCAGGTTTACTGCAGGGTAGGAGTAACATTCCTCTAAGAGCCTGATCCGAAAGTTTTTCAGCACTGACAATGCCTTGCGGTTCTGCGGGTCAGCATGCGGATTGAGGCGATCAAAGTCCACGCT
>NZ_VHON01000039.1:0-1649 GCF_008690365.1 Acetobacter sp. DmW_136 | reverse complement strand
TTTCCTGTCGTTCAAGCAGCAGGCAGTCAACGAATTAAGGACGTTACTGGCGTATAGCGATGTAGATCTCGATCGTGTCAGTTGGGCTGTTCTTGGTATGAACCCCATGGCGGATATTGAAGAACCACCCAACTGGGGCAGTTTTCCAAGCCTGCGGGCATTCTGGTCAGCCGTTCTACACGCTTTTGAAAATGACCCCGAAGTGCGGGCGGGAAAAGAAATTGACCCCCGACATGTAAGAACGGAGTATTTGCTAACACGGAATACAGGAATGTCTGTTTTGACGCGTTGGTTTTTTTATCTGGTATTCGCGCGTAGTTTTTACCATATATTCAATATAGTTCGAACAATGATATTCACTAACCCGAACTTTCCCACAAAACCATGATCCTCCTAAAAAGCGCTATGGCATAGGCCACGGCGCGGATCACCCGTGTGACACGTCAAGCCCGCCCTCATCGGCGGGCTTTTTTTTGTGTCTGCGTTTTCAGGGCACGCCATGTCGAATACCAACCAACATCCCGCCCTGACATTTGTCATGAGCGAACATCAGCTTGTCAGCATCCTCAGACGTCACCTGCCAAGCCAGAAAACAATCAACCGGGCCGAAGGTCTGGCCATGATCGGCTTCGGGGCTGCGGAAATGGCCGGAGCCACTGGCCTTCTAGCCGCCCCTGAACCGGCGCTCAGCAAAGTGGGCGGCATTACGCTTGCCGCCCACGGTGCTGACATGATGGCCGCTGGACGGCGTGCATGGAACACTGGCACACCTCCACAAACCCAGACCGAACGCACGGTCCGCGCCGCAGCTCTGAGAGCACATGCATCCCCCGCAGTTGCGGGTCTGGTAGGTGCGGCTGCGGACGCCCTGATCCCCAGTGGCCTGCTGTATAGGGCCGGGTCTTTCGCGGCAACACGCGCCATTCGCGTAGCCTCAGCAGATGCAAGTCGGCTAACCTTCCGGCAGGCCGATATCACGACGGAGCACTTTCACCGGCCTTCGACCTACTCCCCACAACCACCAAGACCACCCACCGACCGGAACCTCCTCTTACCCCATCGACAGAAGCGGCTCGATCTCGACCACCATGAGGCCCCGCCACATAATCGCAAGGCAGGGGGGCATGTTTTGCTCAAGCACGTCGATCCAACCGACGAATATATCGAACGCCGGTTTACGAAGGAAAAACAGTCTATTGTTTCATTCTTCACATCGAAGGAAGACGCCGAACGCGCTATTCACAAAGCGCTCAAGGATAACAGCTCCAAGATTGATCACTGGCGCAAGAACGCCAAAGATGGAAATAAAATCTTCCTTGACGGATATACCTCAGGAAGGGGAACTGTCGTCATCGAGAGTGCCAATCGGCAGCGCAAGACTGCGCGGCACATTCAAGTTACAATTGTCAAAAAAGTACACAATGGAATGAGTTACTATGTCCAAACTGTTAAACTATACCACTCGTGATATTCTCAACATGTTTCCGCGTCTCACTAATCTGGGCGCCAGCTCGTTTGGTGAGGATCCTGAGCTCTTTGGCGATACGCTGTTCGAGGTAATTGAAGATGCGCCGCGGGGTCATTTCCTGTCGTTCAAGCAGCAGGCAGTCAACGAATTAAGGACGTTACTGGCGTATAGCGATGTAGAT
>NZ_VHON01000038.1:0-9723 GCF_008690365.1 Acetobacter sp. DmW_136 | reverse complement strand
CGTCTACCTCGGACGGGTTGAACTCGGCGCCGCATGGACCCGCCGCTCCAACGAAGGCCGCACCTATCTGAGCCTGAAGCTGGACGATCCCTCCTTCGCCGCCCCAATCTTCGCCAACCTGTTCACCGACGAGGAAGGGGAAGGCTACACCCTCATCTGGACCCGGCCGCGCAGCCGGAACGGGGAGTAATGTCCCCACCACCAACCCCGCCCGGTCTCCCCGGGCGGGGCCTTCCGGGCTTCTTTTCCCACGTGCTTTTCCGGGGCGCGGGCGGCAGCGCTGGTCGCCCGACGTGAGGCACAGGAGGAATACGAGGCTTTCCCTCAGCCTTCCCATTGTACCATGCGCGAGGGCGAACCGCGTCAAGGACACGTGGTCCCCCCAATTTTGCCCGACGCACCCTTCGGGCACGCCGAACAAAATCGGCTCCCCCACGCGCCGGCAGGCCGGTCGCCTGCGGCGATCCCTGACCCGGTCCACCCCGGCATGAGCCGTCCGTCCTGTCTTCGAGAAACGAAAGGAGCAGGACGATGACCACGTTACACGACCACATTCAGATGCTGCGTGCCGAACTGACCAGCTTTCACCTGAGCCGTCGCGAGCGCCGACAGATCGAGCGCGAACTGGAGCATGCCATGGCGCAGATCGCAGCGACGCACCGGCGCTCGGACGAATGAGCCGGGCGGAACGGCAGTCCCATGCATGTAGGTGGGGAACACTTCTGGTAAGCCTGTTTGAGCAAAACATCCCCGCCAGATCATATTGGGTACATCTTTTTTTCTGGAATAACTACCGAACGGTACGTATTATAATGTCCCATAATGTTTGCCGGAGGTGGAGATGATTGTCATCGGGTTCATCTCGTGGGTCTTGGGGATCGGACTGCTCTGTTGGGTCTTCTTTAGCCTTGTATCCATTGTCGTGCCCACAATGGCGGGACTGATCGTCTTCTTCTGGACATATCGCATGGGTGCCGGATTGGCGGCCGTTCTTCCTGCCATTATTGCTGGTAGTCTCGTACTATGGCTATTTCGGGTAGCGCTGACGACGGCCCGGCGTCCCGAAATCAGACTTGCCGTAGTGCTTGCCTTCTGTTTTCCGGCCTCTGTTGCGGGATACTTCGCCACAACTGGATTGGCCGAGATCGGCATTTCTTCTCCGCTCATGCGGATCATCCTCGGAGTGTTGGGTGCCGCTGTCGTCGGGGCGGCCTCTTTTGCGCGGCTTGCCCCTGACGCTGATCTTGTGACCGGAACATTCCCTTCTCGACGCAATTAGCGCGTCCCTGGCGCTGTTCGGGCGCAACGGACGTTTGCCGACACGAACCGATCAGATGCTGCTTGTGATTGATCTTTGGATGACGCGTCCACGTGATGACAGGAGATTGGCCGACGATGGAGACACGACCCGATTGGTATAGTCCCGGATTTCTGGACAGGGCGTTCACGCTCGACCTCCCTGATTTTGCGCAGGAGTTCCTCTCCCTGAATCAGGATTATGTGCGTGGATACCATGCATTTACCGGACTCTCCGACTCAGACGAGACGGTCCGCCAGCGCAATCTCGATGCTTTTGCACGTCAGTGGGGCCTCCGATTTCCCTGTTGACCCGTCCATCCCTGCGTGGGCTGCCCCTGCGCTTTGGGCGGCGGAGGCTCTCTCTGCCATCATCGCGCTGGTCCGCGCCCCTGAAATCTACACAGCCGCCACATTTACACCCCTGATCCTGACACCACACATTCATGCCGCAACCGCCGATGACGGCCTTCACGTCATCATGGGAGATCGGGCCGGACCGCTGCGGTTATGGATCGCCGATGACTGCCACGGCAGACCCGCTGTCGTGATTCCTCTTGATGAATCCTGTTGGGTACGTCTTCATCATTTGCGTCGCTTCATCGAGCATCTGTATGGCAGGAGGAGCGGTCCGTTGCCCAACGTCTTTCGCCCCACACGCTATAGAATCAGGCGTCTTGCCCACGCCTTGCAGGCGCTCACCGCCAAACGTTCCGGCGCCACGGCGCGTGACATCGCGGCCCTGACGGACCCCGAAGTGAAGTCTCTGAGCGGCTCTCTGTGGAAAGACGTTCACCAGCGTGCCCGCGTCGAACGCCTGCTGACGCTTGGGGAGCAACTTGCCGCCGGCGAATACCTCGCCTTGCTGCAATATGGTCGTCGTGCATTTCCGCAGACGACATCGCACACTCCCTGCTGAAAACAACCGTCTTCTCCATAAGGTGTTCTGATTCGCCTCGCCAGTAAACGCGACGCGGCGCCCACTGAACATAGTCTGTCTGCCGTGCTGATGGGGTGGACGATTCCTTGGGAGCCCCCTGTTTTCGTCCACCACCCCCGGCCTTTTTTTTCGCCAGTCTCCGCCCCGGTACGCGGCGTTACGCCACGTCCTGTTTCAGTGGAGAATAGTCATGGTCAGGAAAAGGCCCCAACCGAGACCGGCCCGGCATCTGCGGACCCCACAGGCTGCTGAATGGCTCGGTATTTCACCAAGAACACTTGAACGATACCGCACAATTGGCGGTGGTCCTGTCTTCTACAAGCTCGGTAACCGCGTCACCTATACAACTGGAGATCTGAAAACATGGGTCGAAAACGGCCTTTCAAAGTCTATTTTCTCTAAAAATTACATCCTCATGCGCGCGGGTGTCGCACGGCGCGGAAAGGGGCGATCATGACCCCCTGCATGCCCCGTCTCTTCATGTCCAACGCGTTCTTTGCGCTGGGGAAGGGACGCCGTCACGCCCCGCTGCGCTTCAGGCAGGGCAGTCAGAACATCCTCGTTTCGTCTCCGATGGCGCTTGCGACCATATGGGACGCTGACATCCTGATCTGGGCAACATCGACGATGATTGCGGCGCAGCGTTGCGGCGCCCCGATCCCGACAGTCCTTCAGGCCACACGGTATGAGATCCTCGGCTTTCCGGGGCGCTGCGTCTCGGGTGGGTATTACGAGCGTCTGCCAGACGGGCTCGAACGCCTCAGCCGGACCAATGTCGTCATGAGCGCGTCAGAATGGACTGATGAGCAGACCGGCGCGCCGTGGATCGAAGACTGGCGGATCTCCGCCGGCTTCGTCCAGATCCGTCTCGCCGGCTGGGTGCGCGAAGCGGTTCTCACGCCAAGGGCCGTGCTCGCGCTTGACCCGGCGTATTTTACCCTCACTAGCGGTCTCGAACGACTGCTCTACCTGATCGCACGCCGCCATGCTGGACGGCAACGTGACGGGTGGGTTTTCGAGGTCGCCCATCTGCACCGCAAAACAGGAATTACCCAGACGCTCACAGCGTTCGTGGCGATCCTCCGGCGCATAGCCCGCAGCAACCCGCTTCCCGGTTATCGCATCGAACTGTCCGATCTGAACTGGCCGGAACGCGTGCGCCTGAAGCCCGCTCTCGATGCATCTGTGGATAAGTCTGTTGATATCCCTGTCGATAATTTTGTGCGGACACGCCTATCGACCAGTGAATCCACGCCTATCGCGTGCGAAAACCATCGATAAGGGACTGGAAAACAATGACAAATCGTCTCTCTCTAAAGAGTCTAAATAGACTCTCTTTGTACATGTGTACCGCGTGCGACCCAATGTATGGCCCATGGCGTGCGATCTTCTTCGCGCCGCAGGGCTGCGACATACGCCGAACCAATATCGGGAACGGTCCGTTTTTCCCGTCTCCTGTTCCACCTCGTCGGAGCCGTGGCCGCCACCTGAGCGGACGACGCGGGCAGGGCGCTGCGGAGACATCGTCATGACGCTGCTCTGCGGCGACTGCCGCAACCTCATGCCGGCGCAGGGGCCGTATGACCTGATCCTCGCCGACCCGCCCTACGGCGAAACCTCCCTGTCGTGGGATCGGCGCGTCGAGGGCTGGCTGCCGCTGGCAGCACAAGCCCTGACGCCGTCCGGTTCGCTGTGGGTGTTCGGTTCCCTGCGCAGCTTCATGGCGACCGGGACGGACTTCCGCACGGCCCGCTTACGGCTCGCGCAGGAGATCGTCTGGGAGAAGCAGAACGGCAGCGTGTTTCACGCCGACCGCTTTCGGCGTGTTCATGAACTGATCGTGCAGTTCTATCCCGCGACCGCCCGCTGGCAGGACATCTACAACGAAGTGGCTACCACGGACGACGCCCGGGCGCGGACGGTGCGCCGTAAGCACCGCCCGCCGCACACCGGCGCCATCGCGGCATGCACCTATCGCAGCCTCGACGGCGGCCCGCGTCTCGCCCGCTCCGTGCAGCGTTTCCGCAACGTTCATGGGCGCGCCATCCACCCCACCGAAAAGCCGGTGCCGCTGCTCGACCTGCTGGTGCGCGTGAGCTGCCCGCCTGACGGCCTCGTCGGCGACTGGTTCGCCGGGTCCGGCGCGGCCGGCGTCGCCTGCCGACTGGCCGGCCGCCGCTATGTCGGTTGCGAAATCGACCCGGACATGGCGCGGCGCGCCCGCGATCGCCTTGCCACCATCCTTCCCTTTCCCGTCGGAGAACCGTCATGAACGATCTTCGTGCTCCTACCGGTGCGCAGCTCGATCTGGTCTGGATCGAGACCCGCATCGAGCACTGGTTGCGCTTCGGCATTCCCGAGACCAGCGTCAGAATTGACCGCCACAGACGCCGCGTGAGTTTCGCAGCAGGCGATGTGTTTGCCCTGATGCGCTGGCTTGCCAGCGACACGGGCGCCGTCACGGTGTCCATCGACATTGTGCGAGTTATGCCGCCGGGCGAGCCATGCGCCGTTCTGCCATGGATCACGGGCGCTGCCGACAGGCTGCTGCGTCAGACCGGCGACGGGCCAGTCCGCGCGGTGCTCGATGCTATCACCCGCATCGAACGGCAGCCGTTTGACCCGCGCACTGTCTGCCCGGATTACTGGCGCGATCTCGACGCGCGACTGCGGGCCGGGCTGCGGCCCCCTCTTTACTGTCGCGCCCGCCATGAGGCGTGGCTCTGGCGGAGAACCGCGTCATGACCCGGCGCGGCTGGTTGTTCACCACCTATTTCGCAGCACTCACGACACTGGCGACGACCGGTATCTCGCCCACGCCACACTGGATGTGGAACGCCACCGCCAGCGTGCCGGTCGGGCTGTATCGGGTCACGCCGACGGCCGCTCTGCGCGTCGGCGACATCGTGGCGCTGCATCTGCCCGAGCGCGACGCGACGCTGCTGGCGACGCGCGGCTACCTGCCCTTCGGCGTGCCGCTGCTCAAGCCGGTTGCAGCACTCGCCGGTCAGACCGTCTGTCGTGTCGGCCTGCGTGTCACCATCGACGGGAAGACGGTCGGAGAGGCCAAAGCCGTTGACCATCGGGGGCGTCCGCTACCCGGGTGGCGAGGGTGCCGTCATCTCGCGCCGGGGCAGGTCTTCGTCATGAACCCGGCGGTCCCGGCCAGTCTCGACGGACGCTATTTCGGTGTCCTGTCGGCCGACACCGTGATCGGTCGTGCCACCCCTGTCTACCTGCGCACGGGCGAGGCAGAGCCACCGCCTCCGCAGTTCGCAGCGCTTCCGGATCTGCCGGACCCGCGACCACGGTTCCCCACGATGCTGGTGCGTCCAGCGGTTCAGCGGCCGCCCGAGCCGCCGCTCGAGTGACGTCGCCAGACCTTTTCACAATCCCTGACACGAAAGCTCTCAACCCATGACCCACATCGGTGTCTTCACGCGCACGGCGAGCGGCTTTGCCGGCCGCCTGCGCACACTCGCCCTTGACGCGGAACTGACCGTCGTTCGTGCCGAGAACGCGAACGCGGAGCACGCGCCCGATTATCGCATCCATCTCGGCGATAATGCCGAAGCACCGGAGATCGGGGCAGGGTGGACCCGTACCGGGGAACGAGCTGGCGAATATGTCTCGGTGCTGCTGGATGATCCTTCATTTGTCCAGCCGATCCGCGCCACCCTGTTTCAGGCCGGTCGTGGCGGTCGTGTCTGGAACCTCGTCTGGACGCGCGCTGCCAGGCGTCAGGGAGGCCGGGAATGACGCTTGCCCGTCTCCGGCTCGGCTATGCCGACCCGCCCTACGTGAACTGCGCCCACCTCTATCGCGGACAGCCGGACTACGCGGGCGAAGTCGATCACGCAGCACTCGTCCGACATCTCGATGCGACCTATGACGGCTGGGTGCTGCACGCCGCCGCGACACCGGCGTCGATCGCTACGCTGGCCCCACTCGTCATGGACACCGGTGCGCGCTGGATGGTCTGGGTCAAAGGCTTCGCTGCCTTCAAGCGCAATGTGCCAGTCGCCTATGCGTGGGAGCCGGTCATCATCAAGGCGGCGCGGCGCCCTGTCGTCAGCCGTCGCCAGGTGATGCGGGACTGGATTCAGGAGAGCATCACCCTGCGTCGGGGACTGACCGGAGCGAAGCCCGAGGCGGTGTGCCACTGGGCGTTTGAGTTGCTGGGCGCCCGGCCCGACGACGTGCTGGACGATCTCTACCCCGGCACCGGAGCCGTGACCCGGGCATGGGAGTCGTGGCGACGGAAGTTCGTCCTGCCACAGCTCTCCCTCTCGCCGCCGAAACGTCACCCGGATGATCCACCGCTGGACATGCTCATGCCGGAGGATTTGTGATGTCGACACCGGTTTTCTGTCGATGGGGCACCCTGACGGTTGCCCGGTTCGGGCTCGCGCTGGCGCTCTCGCCGGTTCCGGTCCATGCACAGGATCTCGACCCACTGGTAAGGGAGGCGGCTCGTCAGGCTGCTATCCCGCCGTCATGGATACACGCCGTACTGCGCATCGAGAGCGACGGCGATCGGCATGCCATATCATCGGCGGGCGCCATGGGGCTGATGCAGATCATGCCCGCCACCTGGCGTGACCTGCGCCGTGCCCTCAATCTCGGCGCTGATCCTTTCGACCCGCATGACAACATCGTCGCCGGCGCCGCCTATCTGCGCTGGCTGCACGACCGCTACGGGGACGCCGGGTTTCTGGCCGCCTATAACGCCGGTCCCGGACGCTATGACGAGCATCTGGCGACCGGTCGACCGCTGCCCGACGAGACGCGGGCTTACGTGACTGCGGTCGCACGTCGGATGGGGGACAACGCTGTTTCGACATTTCTTCGTCAACTGCCGAAGGCTTCGCCAGTCTCGCACATTTCCACCGAGAAGCTGTTCGTCGGTCCTGTGCGGGCTTCAACGAGTGGGACGATGACGACCGGCGTGAGCCTTGTTCCATCGGCTTCACCATCGGATCTCTTCGTTTCGGTCGGCTGGAGGGATGGACCATGACGGCATGGTGCATGCTGGCTCCTGCCTCGTTGCCACGTCCGGGTTTGGATGGGCACAGAAGGACGCTGGGGGAGGGGGTTGCGTATAGGCAGGATAAAAGCCGCGAGGTGCGGCACGGTTGGGGGTGGTTTTGTGGCGGGTTTCTGCGGATTTTCGGCACCCTCTGCGAGGTGCGCGGAGCTTTGAAGCCTGCCGGTTCCCGTTTCTGGCGGTTTACCGCCATTTCGCGCACATCGCGGGCATTAGCATGAAGAATGACGACGATTTCCGGGTTCGTCCCGGACGCATCCGTTCCCCTGGCGCCCAGCGTGCACGTCCCTTTATCGCGCAGGCCCTGGCGGCAACCCAGCGTGCTGGGGGCATGGGGCGGGGACGTCAGGGAACTGGAGGAAGTGGTCGCTCGACCTTCGGGCGTGGCCGTGTCGCGAGCGCGCATGCCAACCGGTTTCTGACCACCCGATCGCGTGGGGTGGTGATCAAGGCCCGCGTGGTGAAGCACGGCCCTCGGGCCGCACCGCTGACGCCCCACCTGCGTTATCTGCGCCGCGAGGGCGTCACGAAGGACGGCGCGAAGGCAAAGATGTTCGGCCCGGAACAGGACGAAGTCGATCCCAAAGCCTTCGCCGAGCGCTGTGCCGATGACCGTCACCATTTTCGTTTCATCGTCTCGCCAGATGATGCGGTGGAAATGGCGGACCTGAAGCGCTTCACGCGCGATCTTATGATGCAGGCTGAGCATGATCTCGGCACGAAGCTCGACTGGGCGGCGGTTGATCACTGGAACACCGAACATCCCCATGTCCATGTCATCGTGCGCGGCAAGGCGCAGGACGGCGAGGACTTGGTAATCTCGCGCGATTACATCCGTGAAGGCATGCGTGGTCGTGCGCAGGAACTCGTGACCCGCGAGCTTGGTGTGCGCAATGACATCGAGATCCGGCGTGCCGTCGAACGTCAGGTCGAGGCGGATCGCTGGACGCAGCTTGACCGCCAGCTTCAGCGCGATGCAAATGAGCACGGGATCATCGACATGCGTCCCACGCCCGATCGCCGGTCCGATACGTTCGAGGTACTCAAGGTGGGCCGTCTCCGGCGCCTGGAAGGCTTGGGGCTGGCGCAGCAGATCGGGCCGGGTCGGTGGGCGTTGGAGGAACACGCGGAGGCCACGCTGCGTGAGATGGGTGAGCGCAACGACATCATCAAACGGATCCACCGTGGTCTCGCCGAGCAGGGCGTCGAGCGCCCGCAATCCTCGTGGGTGCTGGCCGCCGAGGAAACCGCCCATCCCGTCATCGGCAAACTGGTCGGGCGCGGGCTGGATGATGAGCTGAAGGGTACGGCCTTCGCAGTGGTGGATGGGATCGATGGGCGTACGCACCACATCCATCTTCCGAGCCTGGAGGCAACCACCGACGCTCCAATGGGGGCGATCGTTGAATTGCGCCGGTTCGAGGACGCAAAAGGACGGGCACGTGTTGCGTTGGCGGTGCGGTCGGACTTCACACTAGACCAGCAGGTGGAGGCGCAGGGGGCGACGTGGCTGGACCGACAGGCTGTAGCGAAGGAACAGCCGGAACTCGGGGGTGGTTTCGGGGCTGAGGTGCGGGATGCGATGCGTCAGCGCGTTGATTATCTCGCACGGGAGGGGTTCGCACAACGGGAAGGGGGGGAGCGCGTCAAGTTCGAGCGTGGCTTGCTCACTGCGCTCCGTAATCGGGAGGTAAGGGCACTGGGCGAAAGGCTTGCGCTGCAGGAGGGAAAGGCCTTCGACTTTGTTGCTCCTGGCGACAACGTGGCCGGTGTCTATCGGAAACGTCTTGCTCTTGCATCAGGGCGGTACGCGATGATTGACAACGGCTTGGGCTTTCAACTTGTCCCGTGGACGCCATCTCTGGAGAAACAGATCTGCAATGCGGTCTCCGGGGTGGCGAAGAGCAATGCATCTATCGCCTGGGAATTCTCGCAGCGACGGGAGGCGGGGATTGCGATGTGAGCTAAACAGACAAATCGAATGTGAACGATATCAACGCTGTCGAGTTTTGGTCTAAATTAAACAAACAATCTATAATGGTTGTCTCAATCTTTACGTAAATATACAAAGTGGTTTTGCCTCAAGCCCCCATAATAAACCTGAAAATATCTCTTTTATAGACCTACGAATCCACTTCGTTGAAAACCTCAGGTTTAAAGTTCTTCCCCCATAAGAAGATCCTTCGGCGTCGCCTCAGAGAAGAGACAGAGCTTGGTGAAGTTTAGGTGTCCCTAGGGAAAAAGAGGAAGCTCTACCGACTCAGGCTTCGTCTGTCCTGACATAGCGGACCACAATGTCGCTCATTCTGATGATAAAGGGGGAAATAGGCGCGAATGGGCGGGCTAGACCTTAGAGCCTGATCCGAAAGTTTTTGAACAATACCAGCATGTTGTGATTCATTCGTCTTTGCGAAGAGATGGAGTGAATAGTGGCATGGAC